>JBCCNG010000001.1:0-31917 GCA_039025955.1 Cyanobacteria bacterium P01_C01_bin.72
ATCTGTATTTTTTGTATCCAGCATGACATGTTTAATTTTCTTAATGCTATACATAGCAATGCTTTAATAACATGCCGATGTTACTGAAAATTAGATGTATTTCAGCAAAGAGTAGTAATTAATAATATTTTTCATGGTACATGAAACTATTTTAGTCTAAAAAATAATCAACCATGAATTACTATGAATTCGATAATTGATTATCTATACATGGCGCTGAATAACTTAGGCAAAATGTCTGATAATGTATTTTGGGCTAGATTCTTCTTGGAGAGTTGAAAAATATTTTATGGTGTTAAAAATAATGTTTAAAAATATCGATATTCTGTGACAATTATTTTGTCAGAAATTATCTGATACTCGAATTTCAAGCTAGAAGAATATAGTCCGCAGTTCACGCAAAGGTAAAGCCTGGCAAAAGTTAATGTCTCAAACAGTTTGGATCGCAAGACACGGAAATCGTCTCGATTTTGTTCAACCAGAATGGTTCAATACCGCCCAGAGGCGTTATGATCCTCCGTTATCTGATGACGGCTTGATCCAGGCGGCAGAATTGGGGCAAAGACTAAAATCGGAGAAGATAAAGCAGATTTTTGCCTCACCTTTTTTACGCACGGTACAAACTGCCAACGAGGTGGCTCAAGTACTAAATATACCCATCAAGCTAGAAGCAGGATTGGGGGAATGGCATAACCCAGAATGGATGACTGAATCTCCTGAAATTCATCCTCAAGAATTCTTAGCGCAGCAATATCCCTTAATTGATAGTCGTTATAAGTCTGTTTTGTTTCCTCAGTATCCTGAAACTGAGGCTGATGTCAATCAACGTACCGCAGCTACAGTTCAACAGCTAGTATCTCAATACCAGGAAGATATTTTAATTGTGGGGCATGGAGCATCAGTATTTGGGGCAACTCAAGGCTTGGTGGCAGATACTCCTACTTTTAAAGTTCCCTTGTGTTCTTTAACTAAAGTAGTGCAAACGGGCAAGAATTGGAATTTAGAATTTTATGCCGATACTGCTCACTTGAGCCAGACCGAATCTCAAGTTAGATTAAATTGAGCAAGTGACAAACTATAGTCGTTCTAAATTATATTATTTTCTCTTTTCTCTCTCTACCAAAAGCGACTTATCTTTTCTTCGCCTTTTGGCGTTGCTGGATCGAGGAATGACTCTATAATTTTCACTACCAAGTAAATCAACTAAAAAGCTAAAGGCTAAAGGCTAAAAGCTAAGAGCTACGAATAGATTACTACATGCGGCGAACTAAACGCCTTTGTCAGTTTCATACCTTAAATCAGCAACGCCCGCCTTTTTAATATCGCCCAGATAATGTTCGCGCAAATTTCTGTCTCAAATTACTTCATCTTAATACCCAACACCTGAGTATGTGCGCCTCTGGCTTGGGTGACACCGATAGTCCTTTCGGAAGCTTCGATCATTGGGCGACGGAGACTAACTACAATAAACTGTGCTAACTGCGCCTGTTTTTTGACCATGCGGGAGAGTTTTTCGACGTTTGCACCATCGAGGAACATGTCTACTTCATCAAAGGCATAGAAGGGAGAAGGGCGATATTTTTGCAGAGAGAAGATAAAGCCTAATGCCGTCAGGGATTTTTCCCCCCCAGACATGGAACTAAGTTTTTGGACGGGTTTACCTTTGGGATGAGCAACTAGATTTAAACCACCGTTAAAAGGATCGTTTTCATCTTCTAGCTGGAGGTGTCCATCGCCGTCGGAAAGTTCAGCATATATTTTCTGGAAGTTTTGGTTTACAGCATCAAATGATTCTTTAAATGCCCGTAAACGGAGGGTCGTAAATTTCTCGACTCGCAGCAATAATTCGGTTCTTTCGGCTTCGATAGTATCTAATTTATGGGAAAGTTCCTGTAGTCTGGCTTCAGTTTTTTCGTATTCTTCTAGCGCCAACATATTTACAGGTTCCATGGCTTCCAGACGTTTTTCACCATTACGAATTTGCCGCTGTAGCTGTTCTACTTGTTCTTGTAAATTGGCAAAGGTAATTGATTCTCCTGCTTCAATTCCGTCCTCATTGACTAGCTGCGGAATTTCGGGAATAGGGTCGGGAAGTTCTTGTTCTTGTTCGGCTATTTGCTGTTGTAAAGTTTGTAGGGTGGCATGTCTTTCCTGCTGTGCTGCCTGGAGTTTTTCTAATTTCCAAGCCTGTTTTTGATGGCGATCTCGTAATTCTTGAAGCTGATTTTCCAGGCGATCGCGTTCTTGTTTAGTTTCGCCTAGTTTGGCAGTTAATTTTTCTAATTCCGTCTCAATTTCAGTAATTTTTTGTGCTGTTTCTCTTAGCTGAGTGTTAGTTGTTTCCTGCTGCTCTTTAATTTCTGTTTGGTTATTAGTTAATAAAACAATCTCTTGTTCGGACTCAGTAAATTTCTCTCTGGATCTTTGATAACTGTTAGTAATTTCTAATAATTTAGTTTCTGCCTGTCTTAAGGTTTGTTCCTGCTGTCGTAGCTGTTCTTCTTGACTAGCAATTACACTACGTACCTGTTGCCACTCGCTTTGGGAATGGGAATCTTCTAGTACTTTTAACTGCTGCTGTAGTCCGTTTAATTGCGCTTCTTGCTGAGGAATTTCTTGATTTAAGTTTGATAAACGAGACTGAATACTATCTCTTTCTTGACGATTGCTGTGTAGCTGATTGATCAGCAGTTCCCGTTGACCAGTTAAACGCCGCAGATCTTTTTCTAGCTGATCCGACAGCATTTTGTTATCCCGACCTAGCTGTCTAGCTTCGTTGAACTCTTCGGATAAATCTTTAATTTGAGCTTTTTGGACTGCTAATCTTTGGTCATAATTGCGGAGGATACGCTCAATCTCTGCCAAACGCTCCCGCAGTGCCTCCACCTGTCCTGATTCTCGGTTTGCTGTGCCGCCAAAGTGTAAACTAGAACGACTAGATTTACTGCCCCCCGTCATTGCCCCACTGACTTCTAAGACTTCCCCTTCCAGGGTGACAATGCGATGTTTTCCTAACTGAGAACGAGCATTTTCCAGGTTATCAAAAATGACCGTCCCGCCAAACACATAGGCAAATATGTCATCGTAACGAGGCTCACAGCTTACCAGATTCACCGCCAAGTCTACAAACCCGCGACCAAAACGCATAGTTGCTAAATTGCCCAGTCGTGGTGCTTGAATCTTATTTAACGGTAGGAAAGTTGCTCTCCCGCCACGTTCTCTTTTGAGCAGTTCAATTCCCTGGGCTGCCACGCGATCGCTCTCGACGACAATAAAGCCCAATCTTCCCCCCGCAGCGGTTTCTAGGGCTAAACGATAGCGCTGTTCTACCTGTCCTAGCTGCACTACCATGCCTTCTACCCCCAAAATATCGGAGTTAAGGATAATTTTGCTGGCGTAAGTACCCTGAACTTCCTGCTGTGCCTGTTTCTTAGCCTCTAGCTTATCCAGTTCTCGCTGCTTATCCCGCTGTTCTTTTAACAGGCGTTGCTGCGTCTCCTGCTGTAAAGAGCGATCGCTCTCTGCTTCGGCTAACTCGCTGGCAATTGACTGAATCTGCCCCTGTTCCCTAGCTACCTGACCCGATAGAGAATCGTATTCTTCCTGCTTGGTCTTGATTTCTGCATCAATTCCCTCTAAAGACTCGGTTTGGGATTTAATCGTCTTTTCTAACTGCTGATATCGCTCATTAATTCTTGCCTGTTCGGTACGCTGCGGATTAAGAGTTTCTAAGATCTCTCCCACCTGACGGGAAAGATTTGCCTGTTCCTGTACCCAGGCTTCTGAAGCCTCAGCGATCGCATTGGCATTGTCTTTACTTTGAGTCACGGTTTCCCTGGCGACAGTAACTTTTTGAGCTAGTTCGGGAATCACTTCTGACTCTAAGCGTTCTTTCTCCAGACCAAACTGTTTAATTTCCTGCTGATACTGCTCTAAATTCTGCTGCGTCTGCACTAAAGCTAACTGCTTTTGCTGATGAGTATTGTTTAACTCTCCCAACCTTTGCTGGAGAGTCATTTGCTTCGCCTTCTGAGTCGCCAAGTCTGAGGCTACCGATAGCTGTTCATCCTCCCCCAAAGCCTTAACTTGAGCATTTAAAGTGGTTAATTTATCGCTCTCTTCCTGTACTGAACTATCAAGCTGGGCAATGCTTGCCGCTAGCTGGATCGCCTCTGTTTCCCCTGCTGCCTGCTGCTGCTGCAATTCTGATTGCTGCTGAGTTAGCGATCGCCAGACTAAGACCTTCTCGTGAACCTTCTTTGCCTGGACTTTCTCTTTTAGCTTACGATACTTCTCCGCCTTGACTCGATCTGCTGCCAGGCGATCGCGATTGGCAATTAGCTCCTGGGCAATAATATGGCATTTTTCCTCTTTTTCCTGCACCTTATCCAAGGTCTTGCGGGTCTGCTGGATCTTACGGTCAAATGCGGCAACTCCTGCCAGTTCATCAATAATTTCCCGCCGTTCCCGCGAGTTCATAGTAATGATGCTGGTCACGTCACCCTGTAAGACGACGTTATAACCTTCAGGATAAATCCTCAGCTTTTGTAGCTGTTCATGAACTTCCGTGGCAGTGGAAACTTCCCCGTTGATATAAAAAGTTGAAGTATAATTGCCCTTCTTACCTACCCTCAACCGACGAGTAATTTTCCATTCCAGACTATCACCATTGGCGATCGCCACAATCTTTTTATCATCCTGATCGACCGTATCTTCTGCTTCTGTTTCTGCTTCTAATTCTGAGTTTAAATCCGCTTCAGTATGACCGTTACCGTTACCGTTACTACTTTCTCCACCAATAGCCGCCTGTAACTCTTCAGAAGAGGCAACCAACTGCAAATCTCTCGCATCCGTCACCGTCGTTACCACATCAGACAGGTCACCCAAGTCCGTCAGGTCAAAGGTTACAGAAACAATCGCCTCCGCTGCCTTCCCATTGCCGATATGCTTATTATTAACCAAATCAGGCAGGCGATCGGCACGCATCCCTTTAGAACTTGCCAGCCCCAAACAAAATAGCAGCGCATCTAAAATGTTTGATTTTCCCGAGCCATTTGGTCCTGAAACGACGGTAAAACCAGGTAAGATGGGAACTTTTGTTGTACCACCAAAGGATTTGAAATGAGACAGTTCAACGCGCTTTATATGAACCATGAACTACAGTTTCGACTCGGTAAATAAATAGTATTTGCGTACTACTTGACAGTCAAGTAAAGGGATCACTAATGGTTGTACTTGCAATCAGGCAATATGGGTGGAAAAACCTGTTTTTCTTAACACTTAGTAATATTTATTGTCTGGGATTGTCAATCAAGGGTGGAAAAAAGCGATCGCAATCATCAGCGGACAAGATTTAGATCACAATTGCAGTGGAGGGATGAAGTTATGCTGTAGCGACATGTTTAAAGATTTTATAAAGTTACTATCAAGATTTGATTATGAGCAACTTAACTATTCAACAATTCTGTCAGCTAGAAAACTTAAAAACAGATCTTCATCTTGAGTCTAGCTATAAATGCCAAGAACAATTTCAAAAGGATTTCACTGTCTTAGAAGTTACGGACGTAGAAGGAAAATTACTCCAAGAGCTAATTGTTGTTCTTTAAAACAGCTTTTAAGAAAGGCTTTTACTAGCGCTCTTCATCACCAAAGCAATAGCGCCGCACTAAGGCGATTTTGCCTGAGCCAACAAAAAACCCCCCTTAATTCTCTTGCAGGGAGGTCTGGTAATTTAAAGATTGGTGAGACTAATATCAAATCAAGTTAGCTCATCAAATAACTATTGATTACATGCCTTTAGCAACTAACTCAGCTAGGTCAACTACACGTTGAGAATAACCCCATTCGTTGTCGTACCAAGCAACAATCTTAACCATGTCGCCATCTAATACTAGAGTTAGCTGTCCATCAACAGTAGAAGAAACATCTGTAGCTTTAAAGTCAGAGGAAACAAGAGGTAAATCAGTGAAGCCCAAGATTCCTTTCATTGAACCTTCAGTTGCTTTCTTGAGTACTTCGTTAACTTCCTCCGCGATGGTTTTCTTCTCAACTTGAGCAACCAAATCGACAACAGAAACGTTAGGAGTAGGTACACGCAGAGCAATACCATTAAGCTTGCCTTGTACTTCAGGATAAACCAAAGCTACTGCTTTAGCTGCACCAGTAGAAGTAGGTACGATGTTGACTGCGGCTGCTCTAGCACGTCTTAGATCGCGGTGGCTAGCATCTAAAATACGCTGGTCGCCAGTGTAGCTGTGAGTAGTAGTCATAGCACCTTTAATGATGCCAAAGTTCTCATTAATAACTTTTACAATAGGAGCTAGGCAGTTAGTAGTACAGCTAGCATTACTGACAATATCATATTCACCAGGAGTATACTTATCGTGGTTTACGCCCATAACGTAAGTGCCGATATCTGGACCGCTACCAGGAGCCGTAATTACAACTTTCTTAGCTCCCGCCTGGAGGTGCTTACCTGCACCAGGAGCATCGCGAAAAACCCCAGTAGACTCAATGACAATATCTATATCCCACTCTTTCCAAGGCAAGTTTAGAGGATTGCGATCGGAAACACATTTGACTGTTTTACCGTTGACGATGAGAGAGTTGGAGTCATAACCAATGTCTGCGTCTAAAACGCCCAACATAGTATCGTACTTTAAGAGATGAGAATTTGTTTTAGGGTCGGAAGTATCGTTAAGACCTACCAGCTCTAAGTTTGTATCTTCTCCTCTAGTTAGCAAACATCTAACAAAATTACGTCCGATACGTCCAAAACCGTTAATTGCTACTCTAACCACTACTCGCTTGCCCTCTTTATTTTATTAGGTTAATACATTAAATCATTCTTAATAAGACTCATCATATCGTAAAGTAAGCACATTTCAAGACCTGACTCAGAATCAATTTGAAGCTTAATTTAGCAGGGCGATTGCTAACCAATACTTATCACTACGCAGGGGATCTCAAACTCAAGTCTTAAAAATAATTAACCAAGATCTCCTCAAATATTTTTGACTTTGGTTGCAGAAAATTTTTAGTCCTGTATGACTTTTACGCCTCAAAGTTGTGGCGCTTAGGGATACATGATCCCTAAGTCAAAAAAAATCTTGCTATCATAGCCCGTATTGTTTTCAGCAATGGGAATATTTGTAGGATGCTTCGCTGCAAAACGAGTTAGTATTCTGTAACCCTCAACCAAGATGTATGTGCTATGGCAGGAGTCAAAAAAGTGGCAAAAGTAGATTTGAAGGGCAGACCCCTTCACTTTATTGGTATTGGCGGAATTGGGATGTCGGCTCTAGCCCAAATTGTTGCTCAAAGGCAACTGCCAGTATCAGGCTCAGATCTGCGTTCTAGCCATATTACCGCTAGATTAGAGGCTTTGGGAGTCCAAGTTTTCTATCGTCAAGAAGCGGCAAATCTTGATTTTTTTGCTTTAGCTAGCGAGAAAAAGCGCCAGCCTGTTTCCGCAGTCGGCAGTTCCGCAATTTTACCTGAAATTGAAGTTTTAAGCTCCAATAAGTCGCTTATTCCCCAGATTATTTGTTCTACGGCGATCGCCAAAACCAATCCAGAATATCAAGCCGCCCGAGAACTTGGCTATCCTATTTTTCATCGTTCAGATCTTCTAGCCGCATTAATTGAGGAGTATCAGAGTATTGCTGTTTCGGGAACTCATGGTAAAACCACTACCAGCAGCTTAATCGGTTACATGCTGTTGCAGAGTCAGCTAGATCCAACAATCATTGTCGGTGGGGAAGTAGATGCTTGGCAGGGTAACGCCAGAAGCGGTGGGGGAGAATATCTAGTTGCGGAAGCAGATGAATCAGATGGCTCATTAGTGAAGCATCATCCGACAATGGGTGTCATTACTAATATTGAATTAGATCATCCCGACCGCTATCGGAATATCCAAGAGGTAATTGGTATTTTCCAAACCTTTGCCAGTCAGTGCCAGACTTTGATTGGCTGTATTGACGATCCGATTATTCGTGATGAATTAGCTTTAACTATTAGCTATGGCTTAAATCCTGATTTGAGTGCAGACTATACGGCAAAGAATGTTATTTATCACAGTCAAGGCAGTAATTCCCAGATTTGGGAACGGGGAGTTTGCTTGGGAGAACTTCAGCTACCGCTGTTGGGAGAACACAATCTGAGTAACGCCCTGTCAGCGATCGCTGTGGGCAGACAGATGGGCTTAGAATTTGCGATGATTGCCCAGTCCTTGGCTACCTTTGAAGGCACTAAAAGGCGCTTTGAGTATCGAGGAGAAGCCCAGGGAATTACCTTTATTGATGATTATGCTCACCATCCCAAAGAAATTGAGGTGACTCTAGCCGCCGCTAGATTGAGAGTAGACGGAAATGACAGTCTTCAAAGAGTTGTGGCAATCTTCCAGCCTCATCGCTACAGCCGTACCAAAACCTTTCACCGAGAATTTGCTCTCGCTTTTAAAGATGCTGATGTCGTTGTTATTACCGATATTTATAGTGCGGGAGAAAAAAACACCTTCGGTATCAGTGGCTCAGACCTGGCTAAGGAGATCGCTTCTCACCATCATAATGTTCACTACTATTCAGAGGTTGATTCGATTGAAACTTTCCTCAAATCAGAGATCTTGCAGCCAGAAGACTTGGCAATGTTCTTAGGAGCGGGTAATCTAAATCAAGCAATTCCACGCATCATTAATCTTTTTCAGTCAACAGTTAACAGTTAATACATCAGCTATTAGCCATTAGCCATCATCCCATGAACGAAAACAATTTAATTCAGTCGCAGGTTTCTCTAGCCAACCAAACTTCATATAAAGTAGGTGGTGCTGCTCAATGGTATGCTGCCCCGAGAAATTGGGCTGAACTGGAGGCGAGTTTTGAATGGTATCAGGCTCAGGATATACCTTTAACTCTGCTGGGTGCTGGTTCAAACTTACTAATTAGCGATCGCGGCATACCAGGACTAGTACTTTCAACTCGCTATTTCCGTGGCTATGAGTTCGATCCTGAGACAGGAATTCTGGTTGCTGATGCGGGAGAGGCGATCGCCAAACTAGCCTGGAAAGCGGCTAAACGGGGCATGAAGGGACTAGAATGGGCAGTAGGGATTCCTGGGACTGTCGGCGGGGGAGTAGTTATGAATGCTGGCGCTCACGCTGCCTGTATGGCGGATATCTTACTCAGTGTCACTGTCTTATCTGCCGATGGCACAATTGCCGAATTAAAGCCTGAAGAGCTGGCGTATAGTTATCGTCGTTCTAATCTACAGGGAGGAGATCGTATGGTAGTCAGAGCCACGATGCAGTTAGAGCCTGGGTTCAATAAAGAAGAGGTGATGGCAGTTTCCAATCAGAATTGGACACAACGTAAAACTAGTCAACCCTACCATCTTCCCAGTTGCGGCAGCGTTTTCCGTAATCCTCGACCCCAGGCGGCAGGTAAATTAATTGAGCAGCTTGGCTTAAAAGGATACAAGATTGGAGATGCCCAAATAGCCCATCGCCATGCTAACTTTATCCTCAACTGTGGTACGGCTACCGCTAAAGATATCTTTGAGTTAATCCGTTATGCTCAAGAAAAAGTAGAATATCATTGGTCGGTATCTTTAGAGCCAGAGGTTAAGCTACTTGGAGAGTTCTAATTAGCCGATTTCTAAGCTATGCTAATCGTTCTCACAGATTTTGTAATCACTAATTAAAAAGTAATAAAAGGATATGGCAAAAGGATTTGGACCATTAGGCAAAATGAAAGAGCTTGCTGATGCTTTTAAAAAAGCTCAGGAGGTACAGGCAGGAGCGCAACAACTCCAAAATGAACTGGAGCAAATGGAGATTGAGGGAAAAAGTGAAGATGGCTTAGTCAAAGTAGTTATGAGTGGTAATCAAGAGCCTCTGCGGGTAGAGATCGCTCCTGAAGCTATGGGTGCTGGTGCGGAAGCTCTTTCGGCATCAGTTTCGACAGCAATGAAATCTGCCTATGAGCAGTCTACCGAATTGATGCGTGGACGTATGGAAGAGTTAACTAGCGGCTTGAATTTACCTGGTATGTAGTTCCAGCTAGGTAAAAAAATAAATTGATTGTAGGGGTAGATATTTGCTGCCCCTATTTTTTATGGTTTTGCAAAAGGATAGATTTCAATCTGTGATTCCACCTCTTCTGCTTCATCGGGAGGAATAAAGTTAAATGTCTCTAATGGCATTGGTTCGACTGGAGTTTGACTAATTATTTGTTCGGTTATGGTAATAGCCAAATCATCTTTTTGACCCTTTAAATTTACTTGTTCAATATTGCTTGATTGAGGCTGAACATAAATTGTTGTCTGATAGCTTCGATCCACAGCATTGAGATCGTAGATGGTATAGTTCTGGTTTCCCAACTGCTCATTTCTAATCGTCATATTTTGCAAGTCCAGATTGGCATAGGTTTGAAAATATCTTAGTAAACGGTCTGGCGGTAGTTTACTGATGGCACGACTAGCAATCCTATTACTATTGATAGTGTGGAGAGTTTTGAGATAAAAATTAGCTAATGTACCTACAGTTATTCCTTCTGAAGATGTTATAAACTGCGGATATTCATTGACCGAATATTTATTATCTTGCGAATCATAAATCCAAACCTGAGTTCCATTAGCGATAATCTGATATTGTCGCTCTAAATCTCTTTCCGAAGTTAAAAAAGTCAGCTCGGCTTTAACCTTATCGGGAGCAGCTATTGTCGTCACTAGGTGAGCATTAGCCGTAGCAAATTCTTCTATTTCGTTAGTAGTTAATTTTATTTTTGATTCAATCTGATAAACTTGTTGACCAAGCAATTTGCTGCTCGCTTGAACTAAAGGAGCTGCCTGTAATAATGGCGCAGAAATTGAAGGACTAGGAGAGGCTAAAGGTGGCTGAGAAATTTCTGATTCGGGATTATCTGAGGTTGTTTGAGCTGGGCTAGTTATAGTTCCCGTACTGCCCAGGGCAAAAACAACTAAACTAATTAAAAATAGAGATTTCATTTAAAATTTTACAAGACAAAATTATAATTCATATTCGTTCTCAATCAGGAACAGAGGATTGTGTGGAATATAGTTTTCTAACACCTACTATATATGAAATATCTAAATGCTTGCTAAAAATTGTCTAGCATTTAGCTGTCAGCTATCAGCAATTTGTTACAAGTTAATGTTTTGTGTTGTTTGTCAATCGTTTTTAGTTTTTAGTCATTAGTTCTTGGTTCTTAGGCTATTTAAACTAACTTAAGCTTGAATCAACGCGATCTCTACAAAGACAAGCTTAAATCCATATTTAGAGTTATGTAAAAATGAAAAACGCTATCACAGGGTGTAGTATCGCCCAAAGTCTCAGAAAGAGACTTGCCCCGTGAAGCGCGGCGTGTAGTTGACTAAAACCAGTTTGTCTTAACTTGTCAACAATGGCTATCTGCTATCAACGAAACACGTACGTGTATAAAGGCGCTTAGTCCTAGAGGATACACTCAATGTTACAAAGGCGCTTAGTTTGCCGCATGTAGTGCAAGCCGCTTCGCATATTTGCCGCATGTTCGTCCTAAAAGATATGTTATGCCCTTGTCCTAAAGGATACCGCTTCGCATATGGTACACCATCGGATATTTGCCGCGTGTAGTAATAAGCAATAACTAATAAGTTAGATATCGTCAGATTTTCATGGTGAATAAATGATTACTCTATTTATGTCTACTGACCCTAGAGCGATCGCCTACTAGCAATTACTTTGAGCTAATTTAACTGAACTTTAAAAATTAATGGTTAAATCTGCTGAGATCTTTATCTAATATTCACCCAATAGATATTTTTGTGATTAATAATATATAAGTGAAAACAAGCAAAGCATTCTGAGAAAATTATCTTTAACAATCTTCAGTAATAGTTTGTGAGTCAAAACACTTAGACCAGCGATTGTATCTCTACACAAAATGATTCAATAAATAAACATAAATAAAAAATACTTTACGGCTCAGGCATCAGATTTAATTTTCAATAGATATTCTTGCAAAAATCTATTGACGCATTTATTTACACATTTTTTTATATATTTTTAAAATCATGAAAAATAACAAAGCAATTAATTTTATTATGCTTACTTCTGTTTTAGCTACAGTTGCTAGTTTTGCTAGTCCTCAACCCAGTTTAACTGCGGAAAATAGCGAGCCTACAAGCATCACGCTGACGGGAACAATTAGAGATTTTAAAGCCTATAGATTAGGTGACAGAACTCTTAATCCAGGAGGACACCAAGATTTTCAGCGATACGAGGGAGAGGATGGTGATTTTGAGATGATAGCAGAATTTGATTTAATTGCAGATGACTTTCTCGATCAGGATGGCAAGCCTGTGTATAAACCTGTTAGTGGTAGTACTATTACCACTACTACCGCCGAAAATTTTAGTCAGTGGTATCGAGATATACCTGGAGTTAACATGAGCATGAGTCATGCCATTACCCTTAGCGATCCTGATGGCGACGGTATCTATAGTTATGCCAGAGATATTAATGAAGCACAATCCTTTTTTCCCATTGATAATCTACTTTGGGGCAATGAAGGATACAACCACAACTATCACTTTACCTATGAACTAGATTCCTGGTTCACCTATATTCCTGGAACACCTGAAGATCCTCGTATATTTACTTTTAAAGGAGACGACGATGTTTTTGTCTTCATTGACGGTGTAAAAGTCATTGACATTGGCGGAATTCATACCCAAAAAGAGCAATCAGTAAATTTGGATACTCTTGGTTTAACTCCCGATAACAAATACGAACTAAAGCTATTTTTTGCCGAAAGAAACGTTACCCACTCTAACTTTCGTGTCGATACCAATCTTCTATTTGAGCAAGAGAAGCTATTTGCTGACTAGTCCATTTTCCGTCCTATCTAAAAACTAGGAACCGAACTTAGAGGCTGATTCCTCTCAGAAGCAACACCAAAGATCTGAGGGGATTTGATCTTTAAAGCTAGCTTGACTTTAGTGCCAAGGTTGATCGCCTGAGTCACATCCATCCGCACATATATTTTTTTGCCCGAAGCAGTTTCAACTCCGTAGTAGTACTCTCGACCTAAAAACTGCCTTTCTCGCACGATAGCTGCCCCATCAGCATCGGGAATCAAAATAATGTCTTCTGGGCGCAACATTAAATCGCCCTTAACTCTACCTTCATGAGCAGATGTGGTTTCCACATCACCAATTTCAGTCTGCCATAACTGTCCTTGTCTGGTAGCGGGCAAAAAATTAGCCTGAGCGACAAATTCTGCCACAAAGCGAGTTGCAGGATAAAAATAAACTGCTTCAGGAGTATCTACCTGCTCGATTTTCCCCTGACGCATCACGGCAATTTTATCGGCGATCGCTAAGGCTTCTTCGCGATCATGAGTGACGAAGATCGCTGATGTCCCTGCTGCTTTGAGAATGGCGCGGATTTCTACCCTCAGACGATGACGCACCTGCACATCTAAGTTGCTTAAGGGTTCGTCTAACAAAATTAAAGCTGGTTGAGGGGCTAAGGCTCTAGCGAGGGATACACGCTGCTGTTGTCCCCCCGAAAGTTGATGGGGATAACGTTGTTCAAAATTCTTTAAGCCGACCAGTTCGAGGACTTCTCCCACTCTGTGGTTAATCTGGGGAGAATGCTTTCGGGAAAACAAATTGGCAACCAGATTCAAATGCTTGAGGCTCTTACCAGATTTTTGGGGCGGCTTCAAGCCAAAAGCAATATTTTCCGCCACCGTTAAATGGGGAAAAAGGGCATAGTCTTGAAATACCATTCCCGTTTGCCGCTTCTCCGTCGCCAGAGATTCATTCTCAGTACAAACAATCTTGTCGGCGATCGCTACTGTACCTTGAGATATGGACTCAAATCCAGCTACTATGCGTAACAGAGTAGTTTTACCGCACCCAGAAGGACCCAATAAACCCAATAATTCCCCATGCTTGAGAGTCAAACTAACGTTATCCAAGACTTTCTGATTCTTGCCCATGGCTGATGAGCCATGAGGATAAGTCTTGGTGATATTAGTTAGCTGAAGAATTGTTGACTGATTCATTATTTAGATCTTTATTACCAGCAGAAGTTGTGTGACTGCTAAATCTGCTGCTAAAGATAAGTTTTTTAGTGATGTTTTTAGTATTCTTAAGGGTTGAGCTGCAAAATTATCTGGATCTGAAATAGCCACATAGCTCTTAACATAGCCTTTTAAATCAGGTCTTCAGCAAAAATTACCGCAGCTCTTTCTAAGAAAAGTTCTCATTAAAGTCTACCTTATGAACCAAACTATACAATGCTCTAGATTTAAAAATTGGGACTGAAACCAAATATTTTTACTAAGAAATTAAGCTTACTTACTTTAAAACAGACTGTATCGTTGCAAGAGAGTATTAATTAATTTAGGTAAGCTCTTGCTTAACTCCTTGTCGTTGGCAAAGCTCAGTTGCTTGTAAGCAGCCATGTCAAAAGGGCTGACTCCTGGAAGATCAGAACGCTCCATATTTAGGAGTAAAATTTGACCATGATCTTTAGTTTGAATGCCGTAGCCTAACTCTACACATACAGTAGAGTCGATAATCTGCTCTGGTTGTTCGCCCTTGACGATACTATCAATGGGAGTAACGTCAGCAATCAATAATAAACTCTTAGCTATTTTTCGTAACTGACTGTTGCTCAAACGTAGGGGAGAGTCAGCCACGCGGGGAGTAACTTCTAACTTGAGAGGAATGCGCGATCGCGCTGCTAAATCATCAACTATGGTGGTTAAAACTGAGGTGATGGCTTCGTTCGCAGGCTGATAGTGAGTTTGGGGACTATAGTAAATAATTGGTTCTAATCCAGAAATACTATTGCATTTTGTAAAGTAAATTTCTTGGGAAACCAAATCGATATTAGAAACCAAATATGTGCCGCTACCCTGGATATAGAATTCAACCGTTTGACCTGATAGATATAGTTGAAACCAGTCCGAAGCTTCTACTTCCAAACGATCATCCAAAAAGTCTGCCCGTAAACCAGTTTTTAAAAGACTATTCCTGCTTAAGCGTAGGGTAAAAGGCTGCTTAATTACCTGCTTAATTGGTTCGTACTGAGCTAAATACCAAGCCTTGAGCGCGATGATTGCCACGGTTGTCGATAAAAAGAATGGACAATCAATTTTAGTCGATCTTAACAGTAGATGCTAATGTCTTCGCCACAGGTATCAGATAAATAGCACATAGCTCGAAAACGCAGAAAAACTAGCTCGTTGTAGAGAGGATTGAGCTTGCACATGGGAGGAATTTTGATCAGAGTATGCCCTAAAACTTTCACCTCTCGCTCAAAGGGACATTGACTGGGAATCATTTTACAGATGCGGTGGGCAAAAGCACTGTCTTCAATCGTAATCTCATCTAACCGCTGGCGCAGGGGAAAGAGGAAATCTACTTTACTGAGCTTATTGCTTAGTTTGGCAACGGAAAAGTGAAATTTAATTTTTGGTATATGGGATAGCCACCGGTCAAGATGCAGTGTTTCAAAAGTATGCTGTACTAGATTCATAGTTGACTCCTGGATGCGAATCGTTTGCTAACGGTAGTAATCGGGTTTACTTGGTATCTATTTGTTTATGTCCCAACTTTAGTTTTGATGCTTTGGCTAAAGTCAGAAAACTTTTGCCGTCGCCCAAGTTGGTTGTCAAAGTTTAATTAGCAAGCAAGGTGTTGGCTGATAAATTGCTCACTAATTCTCATACTGCACGATTTACTCTAGTTGCTGCATGAGCAAGATCACCTAATCACTGTGAAGTCTGTCTAAAGTTATAGTTAATTTTTGCTAAATCTAAATTATTGCCTCAATAACTAAACAAAATAGCCCCAAAATCACAGCTTCTTTTATAACAGACAAATTTTGGTAATATTGTTGTTTGAATCACATTTATTCAATTTTTGGCTATTTAGAATACACTTTACGCAAACTTTATTTTTCTGACAGAAATTTTCAACTTTAAATTTTGTTAATTTCTAATTTACTCATTGGCATCTCCTAAATGAGTAATAATGCTCAGGGTTATCTATTTAAAATAAATAGTGAAAAATAGTAAATAGCGATCGCCAGACTCAGCCAGCTTAAGAAACAAAAGCGAGTCAAAGCCAGGGCTTGGATAATTTTGGCTTCAGAAATAGGTTCTAAATCGTCCCCCAACAAAGGTTTTTCTCTGACTACTCCTTGGTAGGTATTTTTTCCTCCTAGCTGTACTCTTAAAATTGCGGCATAAGCTGCCTCACTCCAGCCTGAATTGGGACTGGGGTCTTTTGCTCCGTCACGTTGGCAGACCTGCCAAATTTCTAGCGGTCTACCCGAACTCAAACATAAAGTCAAAACTGTCAGACGACAAGGCAACCAGGTAAGACAATCTTCCAACCGGGCGCTAAACCAACCCAGATCGGTGTAAGGTTCACGGCGATAACCAACCATAGAGTCTAGGGTGCTAGCAGCTTTGTAGGCGACAGCGAAGGGAACAACCCCAACTCCCAGACACCAGCCAGAGATCGCCCAAAATAGAGGTGCTGTCACCCCATCCACTCCATTCTCCGCGACGGTTTCCAATAACGCTCGATAGATTTCTGGCGCTGCTAAATCAGCGGTGTCCCGACCTACATAGCGACTAAGATGCGATCGCCCTGTGGCTAAATCTTCCTGTCTCATTGGCGTTAGCACATCCTCCACTGCTACACGAAGACTTTTTCCTGCATAGCAGCTAGCGAGCCAGACTACCTGTAAAATCAACCCTAGTAATGGCTGAATTTGCTCGGCAAGCTTAATTGCCCACCAGCTTAACGTCCCGCTACCAATAATCAGTAATAGACCTAAGCCGACTCCTAATAGACGACGTTGCCAGCCAGGAGCGCCTAATTTTAACGCCAGTTGAGTATATTGATTAATGACCCACCCCATCACCTGTACAGGATGTAGCCAGCCCCAGGGATCTCCCAAGAGATAGTCTTCTAGGGCAGCCAGAAGCAAAACTAAGCTGGTGTCTGTATATAGTAAGAGGAATTCCAGGTTGGGGTTAATCTTCAATCGTGACAAGTTACCCTCAAGGGTACAATCAATGGGGAAACAAAAAGTTTGATTTTAGATCTTTACTCTGAAGATATCTTAGTCAAGATAGTTTAGGTAATTTTAGCTCTTAAATTGAGATTTAGACTACCGAGATTTAGACGACAAAATTATTTTCTTCTCCTTGTGCAGCTTGCCAACTTCGAGCATCATAATAAAGATCTGCTAAGGTAATTCCATACAAAGCTTCCTTTAGTTTTTGATGTAGCCGCCGCCACAGACTAAAAGTAACCCAATCTTCTGCTAAATTGCGATCGGGAATTTGACGAGATAGAGGTTCGATAGTTTCTCCTACAGCTTCGAGAATTTTACCTAGAGAAATTTGTTCTGGTTTGGCTGCTAGCTGATAGCCACCTTTAGCACCTCTGACCGAATTGACGATACCAGCTCGTCGCATTTCAATCAACAATTTCTCCAAATAAGGTGCGGGTAAATCTTGTCTTTGGGCGATCATTTTTACTGATGTTGGCTTGTACCCTGGCTGTAAGCTCAAGTCCAATAATGCTTTAACACTATAATGACCACGAGTAGTTAATTTCATTGATGACTTTTAATCCTGGATAAAACTGGTATCTCTAAGCCAGTATTTTTGATGAACTTATAAATATTAATTATTGGCAATGTCAATATAGATCAATAAAATTAAAATTTAATTTTTTAATTAAGTTAATTATGCTCAATAAGTGTAATATAGATTTATACGAGAAATAGAAAAGCAAAAAAATTAGTCGAAGCTAAACTAAAGCTGAGATCAATATTGTAAACCAAATAGATTTTTAGTTGTTTCAAATTTAATGGCAAAAGCAACCCAACCGCAACCTTTAGTCGGCGCAACTTTGATAGATAAGGTAAAAGAGCTAGGCACTCTCTCAAAGGAAGAGAAAGCCAAAGAGTGTGGCTACTATACAGTCACCAAGAACGGAGTAGAGCGAGTCAATATGATGAAATTCCTTAATGCCCTGATTGATGCAGAAGGAATTGAATTAGACAGTACTTCTAACGGACAAGGTAGGGGGGGGCGCTCTGCCAGCTACCGCATCAGTGTTCAATCAAATGGCAACTTATTAATTGGTTCTGCCTACACGAAGAAAATGGGTCTAGAACAAGGAGATGAGTTTGAAATTACTTTAGGTAGAAAGCATATTCACCTAAGACAAATTGGAGTTGAGGATGAAGAGTAGATGGAAATAAGTTAGGAGAGTAGAGATGTTATAGTCTATTTCTCTCAAGCATCACTAAACTAAACAAATTAGAAAGGTTCGGTCGTAGCGAGATTTGTTACCCAGAACCTTTTTTGGTTTTTCACCTCTAAAAGCTCAATTGTAGCAGGAATTTTGCAATTTATAGCTTGATGATTTTTGGCTAGGAACTAATCAATTTTATGAAGCAGATAAATCCTATTTCCGCAACAGATTTGTCAGTATTGAGGGTCGTTCTTTAATGGCAAGAACCCAGCCCAAAGATTTGAGACGGTCATCTTCTACCATCCTGGCTTGTGACAGGTTTAGTTGCGCCGAAATCTGCTCTTCTAACAACAGATAAACCAGCTTATCTTCTTGCCAATGCTGCTGTAACTGAGCCACGGACTGCGAAATAATCTGGCGATCGCTATAAAAATTGAGACTCGGACGTGCGGTTGTTTCTGAGCCATAAATGACAATTTTCGGTGGCGTATGGCGCTGAACAAGTTCAGCAATTGGTTTAACGGGTTCAGATAATTCCAGTTCCCAAATCCAGTGAGGAGAAACTATCAGCAGAAAAATAGAAACTAGCAGCCCCCAAAATAATAGCGGTATGAACTGTTTGTCCTGCTGAGCAATAACGATCGCCGTAGCGCTAAAAGTAACCGTCAAAGAACCACAAATGAACGGTAGATAAAAATCAATATAATTGTACATGCCCCAGTTTAAACCAGCCAGAGCCGCAGAAGCTGCCATAAGGGCAAAAAAATAGATCCAGGGGCGAGGGTAGCTCACAAAGCTGGGCAAATTACGAATCCGGTCTAGCTGTTTCCCCGCTGCCAAAGATAGAGCAGGATAAAGAGGTAACACTAGCCAATATTCCTGATTGAGCAGTAGAAAACTCAAAATCAAATAGCCCCCCAACCAGACAGCTAATAATTTGCCCCATCCCCAGTGAAGATTATGTTTAATGAGCTGTACCCCTCCCAGCATAATCATGAGCCAAGGTAAAAGATACTGCACACTTTCCAAGAGATAGTAATTGAGCGATAGTTCCGTTCCCCATGAATAATTAACTGTCTGAGAAAAAATCAAGCTCCAGAAATTACCTTCAGCACCCAGTTGACGATAGTGAATTGATTGCCCCAAATACCACAGTAGACTGGGAAAAGCACCCAACAAAAGTCCTCCCCAAAAAAAGACTGAATTAAGTAATCTTGGTGTATCCCAAAACAAAAACAGCAGGACAATTGACAATACCTGAAGACTAAAAAAACCGTTAGTCAGGCTCATCAAACCAAAGCCGATTCCTGTTGCCAAAGTCCATTTAAGGTCGCGCCGTGAGCGCAAAACTGCCCAAATAGTTAAGAGTTCAAAGCAAAGCAAAGGACCGTCCAAAGTTGCCAAACGACTGTAACGTACTACGGGCAGACAGGTTAAATAAACCAAAGCCGAAAACAAAGCGGGGAGACGAGCGACAAAAATTTCCCGTCCAATTTGATAGAGTAGAAATACCGACAGTCCACCTAAGATCGCCCCAGGCAGACGAGTAGCCAACTCTCCCACCCCCACAATCCTGTAGGCGATCGCCACTAAACTATGTACTAAAGGCGGTTGCTCCCAATAAGGTTGCGCCCAAAGAGTGGGAAAAAACCAGTTTTCGACATTAGTACTTTGATGAATTTCTTTAGCAACTTGAGCTAGAATCGCTTCTTGGACATCAATTAGAGGCAAGCTTGACAAATTAACTAAAAACAAAGCTGATGTCGCTATCAGCAAACCTATTAGGCAGAGGCACTCCAGCCAAACTTCATTTTGACGCAGCTTGTTAGAGGAGAGCCGCCAAATGGATACATGATTAGAGGACATAGTTTAACCTAGCAATTGAAGCTGATTGTTGAGATCGACAACTTTATTTAACCAATAACATCCTTAGATATCAGCAGCGGAAAACTTGGGGCTGATTTTTGGCGAAATGTCCAATTAAATCTTCCACTCTGGTAATCTCCACAAATATTACCTAAAATTAGCCAATAGCAACTCAACACAGTTTTGTCATGAGAATCACCCTAATCAGTCTAGCTCTTTCTGCAAGTTTACACGAGATAAATTCAGCCCAGACAGTATTAATTTAAACTTTAATCCCATTGCTTCTTGAAATCGACAGCAAAATCAAGGCAGACTCAACACTACTTAAGTTCCCCTTGATTTTGCTGACAAAAGAGCGAGAAAAAGTAGCAAAGCAATCTGAGACTTAGATGCTAAAATACTCCAAAACAAAACTGGGGTGACTATTCAAGTATAAAAATTAGATTCCGCGACCCGTAAAAATTTGGCTAGTTTCTTGCTTAATTACCTTTAAATTGCTGATCTGATTATGCTGAGGAATCTTCAACAACTCGATAAGGTGGCATAAACTGGTCACCAGGTTATAGGTTTAATTTGTGGTTCGCTCCACTGATTTTTATGTTAACTAATCGATCATACTTTGATGGTATAGGAAAATAAGACAACTAAATATCAAGGTTTGCAATCTTTTGTTTTTTGCTAATTCTCAATTAACAGTCTGGCAAGAACGCTAATTTTTTACTCATCTCATGGAAGAATCTTTTCAAATTACCATCCAAATAGTTATTGTTGTTCTGGCAGGTATCAGCGCTCAAGTAGTAGCCGAATATTTGAAAGTTCCTAGCATTGTTTTTTTATTACTATTTGGTATTTTACTGGGATCTAGTTCTTTAGATATTCTTCATCCCCAAAATTTGGGGGTGGGTTTGGAAGTATTAGTTGCTCTTTCTGTAGCAATTATTTTGTTTGAAGGAGGGCTAAATTTAGAGCTGCGAGAACTGGGTAAAGTTTCGGGTAGTCTGCGAAATCTCGTAACTGTCGGCACACTCATCACTCTAATTGGGGGTGGCATGGCGGCGCACTGGCTGGCGGAGTTTCCCTGGTCGATCGCTTTTCTGTATGCTTCTCTGGTGGTAGTCACAGGACCAACAGTGATTGGACCACTACTCAAACAGGTCAGGGTAGATCGGCAGGTGGCAACTCTCCTAGAAGGAGAAGGAGTTCTGATCGATCCTGTGGGAGCGATTTTAGCAGTAGTGGTGCTGAATACGATTCTCAATACCAATGCTGCGCCTTTAGACATCATGAGTGGTTTACTGTTGCGTTTAGGAATTGGCTCTGTCGTCGGGGGACTGGGAGGCTGGCTGTTAGGATTACTCCTTAAACAGACCCAAAGCATTTCTGATGAACTAAAAAATCTTGTGGTTTTGGCGGGGGTTTGGGGACTATTTGGACTGTCTCAAGCTCTGCGGAGCGAGTCTGGCTTAATGGCAACGGTGGTGGCTGGTATTGCCGTCAAGGCTTCAGCACTACCCGAAGAAAGATTGCTCAAAAGATTCAAAGGTCAGCTCACAGTACTGTGTGTTTCGGTCTTATTTGTCCTACTAGCAGCCGATTTATCTATCGCCAGTGTCTTTGCCCTGGGCTGGGGTAGCGTTTTGGCAGTAGCAGTATTAATGATCATTGTCAGACCGATTAGTATTGCCGTCTGCACTTGGAATAGCGATTTAAACTGGCGACAAAAAGCTTTTTTAGCCTGGGTTGCGCCCAAGGGAATTGTTTCTGCCTCGGTAGCCTCTTTGTTTGCTATTTTGTTGACCGAAAAGGGGATTAATGGTGGAGATGCGATTAAAGCTTTAGTATTTCTAACCATTATGATGACCGTTTTCTTTCAAGGTTTGACTGCTCGCTGGGTTGCCAATTGGTTAGAAATAACCTCTAGTGAGGTTAAAGGAGCGGTAATTATTGGTTGTGACGGCTTGGGGCGTTTTATGGGTCGTTTGTTCCAGCAATTAGGAGAGTCGGTAGTCATGATTGATACTAACCCCGATGCCTGTAAGAAAGCCGAGGCAGATAATTTGCCCGTTTTTCAGAGTAGCGCCCTCGATACAGAAGTCTTAGCCGAGGCAGGAATTGAATCTATGGGAACATTCCTCTCTCTGACTAATAATGGAGAAGTTAATTTGGTATTAGCACAGCGAGCCGCCGAAGAATTTGCTCCCCCCAGGGTCTTAGCTGCCTTTCCCCAAAATAGCTCTAATGAAGGAGTTAAAGGCAAAGTTAGCCAAGCCTTGACTCCTCAGCTAGCGGTTAAGACTTGGAGTAGTTACATTGATAACGGTCAGATCAAGCTAGGTAAAACGGTCATTCAGCAGTCAGATTTTTCTTTTAAATCGGCTCATCTTCAGGCTCTCATCCGTTCAGAAGAAATGCTCCCGTTGTTAGTTAAGCGGGGGAATAGCCTACAGGTAGCGGTAGCAGATGAAGAATGGCAGGTGAAGGATGAGATCTATTATTTGATTCGCGACCCGAGACCAAAGTTGTTAAAGCGCCTATCTGGGGGCAATCAATCTTCCCGTCTACTTTTAGAAAGACTGCCAGAAGTTGAAGAAATTCCTTTAGAGACAATAATGCCCCAAACATCCTCAGAGAAAGTAGAAGAAACCATTTGAACCAGATCTAGATAGGTCTTGCTGAAAACATAGCGGCTATCAGACTTATTATGTTAGGACTCATTACTCATTACTTACGAACTAGTAATTTAGCTTGTCCTAACCAATCCACGTACTGCGATAATTGATAGATTTTATGCAGAATTGTTTTGAGTTAACCGTAGTACCATAATGAGTGAAGTTAAGCAAAGAAAATAAAGTTTTATGGATGTTAAATTAATCATCTTAGTATTGACAGGAGTTTTTACTCTAGCCTGTCTATATTTCGGGACTAAAGGCGGCTATTATGACACGGACAAATATGATGGCAATGGTTCTGCACACTAGATATAGCTACCAGAATATAGCTGTTTAGCTGCAAATTTTTTAATCTTTTCTCTGATTAGGCAAAAATAGCGCTCGCCAGTCAAGAGCGAACTTTTTAATTGCTTACAAAAGCCAACTTCTCTTCAATTAAATATAAATTTTGTTACCAAAATAACTTAAAATCTAATCATTCAAAAATATTAGCTAGATTGATATTAGAGTTATAAGTCACAGATTATCTAATGTCCTTTGGGTACTCTGCAATTTGACGGCGGACCCTAATGTGACCGTTGGTAAAGTCTAGGTAATGAGGAGAAAAAGTTATGAAGCTAGGTCAGGGAAGAACCAAGTTTAGTTCCCTGCCTTTATCCTGCTTTACCTACGCAGCAGGTCACGAAGATGAAGGTATCTGTGTGTTGATGCAGCTTGGTAAGCATCGTATTCTGTTAGATTGTGGGCTAGAAGATTTGTCCCCATTGCTGAATCAGGATAAACCTCCTGCGGATTTAATTTTTTGTTCCCATGCCCATGATGACCACTGCCGTGGTTTGCTAAAGCTACATCAGGCTTTTCCTCAGATACCTATTTATACCAGTGAAGTTACCGCCAAACTTTTACCTTGCCACTGGATTGATGAATTAGAGCGAACCAACTTCTCTTGGTGTCAAATCTTACCCTGGCGATCTCCTTTAAAAATTACGCCACAGCTCCAAATCGAGCTAGTGCCAGCGGGACACCTGCCAGGGGCAGCGGCAATTATCATTACCTACCAAACAGCCGAACGAAGCTATCGAGTGATGTACTGTGGTGATTTTTCCGTATCTAACTTTCAGTTAGTAGAGGGAATGTCGATTGAAAATTTGCGGGGTCTAGCTCCAGATGTCTTAATTCTGGAAGGGACTTATGGTACAGTACGCCATCCTCACCGTCGCCTCCAAGAAAAGCAGCTGATGGAGAGAATCAACTTGGCTTTAGAAGCGGGAAAAGATGTTTTGCTTCCTGTACCCCCCGTCGGTTTAGGGCAAGAAATTCTCAAGCTGTTACGTTCCCACCATCAATTTACAGGACGCAATCTCGATATTTGGGTTGATGACTCGATCGCTTTGACCTGCGATATTTATCTAGAGCTACTGTCGCAGTTTCCTGTCTCCGTGCAAAATTTTGCCAAACATCAGCCCCTCTTCTGGGATGAGCGAATTTGTCCCCGTATGCGTCGCTTAAATCACCCTAGCCGTTTTGCCCCGCAGCAAAACCGCCGCGTGTTTCTCGTAGATTATCATAGCAACCTGTGGCAATACATGTCTGATAAGGTAGCAGATTGGCTGGTACTGCTCCCCGAGCATCCCCGAGCATATATCGAGCCAGATTCCCCGCAACTGGAACTGCTCTACAGCTTATCATCGGTAGAAATTGAGACTTATTTACTGGCAGAGCATAGTGATGGACGCAATACAACTCAGCTAATTCATAATCTACGACCACAGCATGTAATCTTGGTACATGGCTCGCTTAACTATTTATTAGAACTAGCTAGTCTAGAAGAGCTAAGAAATCGCTATCAGATTCATTCTCCCGCTCCAGGAGTGCTACTGGAACTACCAATTGGCGATCGCTTTATGCAGCCCCAAACTCCCCAGCCAGTATATTACGAGGGAGAACTGAACGAGATGGACTCCCAGGTAGCTATTATTCTGCCCGAGCATATTAGTAACGATTCGCGGTGGAAGCAGGTGGCAGATACGGGAATTGTCCAGGCTCGCTGGCAAGGGAATGAACTAGTAATTAAAGGAGTCTCTCAGAGAGAACTATTGTCCCAAAATCAGACAAGAATTTCTTCCGATCTAGACTGTTGCGATCGCTGTATTCACTATCATAATCAGCATTGTTGGAATCAATTCTCTCCTCTATGTGGTTTCAAGGTCATTCCCGAAGGTTACTGCCCTGTTTTTGAAGCCCCAGAAAAAGACGACGCAGCAGATGATGATTTAGAAATTTAGACACGCCCTAGCAATTATTCTTGATTGTGCTCAGAAGAATTGGGATGAATCTGCTCTGCTTCTGGACAATCATCAGAAACAGCAATTTCCGTATTGATTTTAGAAACAGCAGCCAACTTCTGAGTAACAGCACCGACACTTTCTAAACGAACCATTTCTTCCCAAGAGCTAATTTCTTCTTCTTCTTCAGTTTCGTAACGAATCGTGACAATATCTCCCTCGAAATCAACAATACGACCGTTTTCAATCCAGCGTTGTTGATCCCGCAAGAAAATACAAACTTCACGACCATCTTGACAGAGTTGATAAATCTTGCGGTGTAGCATGGGTTCTCCTGTACGAGTAACTCCTGTGATTAATATAAAATCTGACTTGATCTATTATTGCTATTTTGGCGCGATGATACAAGAGAGGTTGCTATTCCTGCTTGGATGAAGCATATTGCCTCGCCAACAGATGGAATCTACTACATGCATCATTTCGTCGGATTAGGTAGGTTTTCTAAATAATGGAGAAACTCAATCAATTGTTCGTCTTTTAAATGCAAACGGCTTCTTTTACCATAACGACTCATTAAAAAATCTCTGCCTTGTTCTCCAGTCCAACCGAGACGTTTAATTTCAATATCAGTTTTTTGCTTAATGTCATTGAAATCCATTGCTTCCAATTCGGCACTGTCGGCGGTTGCTTCTGCGGCTAAGGTATTGGCGCTGTTTTCTGGTTCAGTTATGGTGACGGGGGCTGTCGCCGTAAAAGTATCACCAAATAGATTAGGTGTTGCTTCTAGTTGAGAGTCAGCATCTAATTTTGTGGCAGATGGCGAGGATGATACAGTGGGTAAAGCCTCAACAATCTGCTTCGGGCTAGCAATGGTTGGACTAGAAGCAACCGATTCGGGTTGCGGTTTAGAAAAATTAACAATTTGATGATTAGTTGGGTTTGACTGTGCTGCGGCTGGGACAGCATTCCCCTGGGGCTGACTATCAAGGAATAAAGTGGCGATCGCTCTTTCTTTGGCAGCATCCTCGGCTGCTTCGACGGACGCGCCTCCTGCTAAAGCAGTAGCTAAAACAATATTGTCTATTTGCACTAAAGCCTTAACAATATATGTCCCTCGGTCAATTTCTACTAATTCACTGACCAAACTTCCTTGAGGATATCTATGGCGAAATTTAGCTAGCATCATGTTTTAAGTTTCATTTTCAATCATCTCAGTACCAATCTACTACTTAATTTGCTATTTGTAGTGTGGGGTCAAGAGAAATTTGTCTCAAGCGGCAAAAATCTCCCCGATATTTGGATTCAAATATGAGTTTGAGCTTAAACTAGGCTCATAACTTTTCCTAGTCAATTCCTGAAGCTTAACCAGTGGTTTTGATTTTGATTTGTCAACAACTATTGATGATGATTTTGCAGCACATAAGGTAAGGAGTATACTATCTCATAACTCCCATGACATCAATTAGTTAGGGCAGGGATCAAGCTCAACGACACACTTCGTTATCTTAGCTCTGCCAGTCTCGACACTCATTGTTGCTCTGATCGACCACAAGCTAGGAAACAGATCGTTTTCATCTTAGCTGATCTGACTTAGCTGATCTGACAAGATAGGGGGCATGATGTGTAAACGTAGCATACGGGTTACTATGGTTTTCTTCGCTTCTGTAGTAGTTATTAAATTAAAATTGGATAAGGATAGTTTTTAGATGGAATTTTCAATCGCCACACTACTTGCTCAGTTCGTTGATGATAAGCTGGTTGCAGGTAAAAATCTAGAAAAAAAGTTAGGTTGTGAGGATAAAGAGAGCGTTCAAAAATTGCAAATTACTCTAGACGCTCTCGAAAAGATCAACGTTTTAACTAAAGAAAGAGGTAAATATCGCCGCGTTTATGAAGATAAAGTAGTAGAAGCAAAATTAAGATGCTCTAGCAAAGGATTTTGTTTTGCGATTCAGGATGAAGAAAGCGCTGATGATATCTACGTCCGGGAAAGTCATTTAAGTAATGCCTGGAATGGCGATCGCGTCTTTGTCAAAATCATTAAAGATGGCAGTCGTCGCCGTTCTCCTGAAGGAGAAGTTAAGCTGATTCTGGAACGCTCTAATCCCTCCTTGTTAGCGACGGTGATTAACAACGAGGAAAAATATAAGGCTGTCCCCCTTGATGATCGCCTACTGTTTGAATTAGATCTTCAAGAAGAAGCAAACCTAGAGGCCGCTTTAGAACACTTGGTGCATGTGTCCGTACTGCGCTATCCATTAGGGCAGCATCCCCCGCTGGGGAGGGTTAGCAAGGTATTAGGAAGTGATGCCGAAGAAGCCGCAGATGTGGATATTGTTTCCTGTAAACACGATCTGCCTCTGGAGTTTCCCGAAAAAGCGATTAAAGCAACATCAAAGCTGCCCTCATCCCGTATTGCTGCTGCTGAGATTAAAAAGCGTCACGATCTGCGAGATAAGCTAACTTTTACCATTGAGTCTGCATCAAATCTATCCCATAGTCCCTGGATCGAAAATGCCTTTACCCTCGAACAGACAGAGGGAGGAGAATGGCAGTTAGGGGTGCATATTGCCGATGTCGCCCACTATATTGAACAAGATACAATCTTAGACCGCATTGCCAGAAAACGCGGTGTAGCGGTTAATCTTCGCCGCGAAGTGTTACCGCTGTTTCCTGAAAAAGTGAGTAAGCTTTGTTCTCTGATTCCTGGACGAAATCGTCTGACAATCTCCGTGATGCTCACCATTGATGCTCAGGGAAACACTAGCGAATATCAGATTATTCCCTCGGTGATTTCGGTAGACCACCAGCTTACCTATGAAGATACTCAAGCACTTATTGGCGATGAGAAAAAGCCTGGTAAGAAAATAGCCAATTTACTACCCTTCTTAAAAGATTTATTTTTTACCATTAGCCCGCTGGTTAAAGCCCAGCGACTACAGCGCGGAGGTTTGGAAGTAATCACCCCAGAAAATCATGGACTGTTCAAGGATGAAGGTCGAGTCGGCGCTATTATTGGCGTGGCATCTTTGCCCGTATATTCAATGCTGAGTGAATTGAATATCCTGGCAGGGAAAGCAGTTGCCGAACACTTACAGTCGCTCGATCTTCCTGGCATTTATTGTACTCAGGTAGAGCCTGATGTAGAAGAGTTAGAAGACCTGATCAAGTTGGGTAGTAATCTGGGTTTGGATATTGATCTTAACGTCGAAGAAAACGTTTCATCCCAAGACTATCAGCGTTTGACCGAGCAATTCGCGACTTCTTCAGCGGTGATGGTGTTAAATTATCTGCTGCAAAGCACCTTTAAACCAGTTAAATATCTCACTACTCCAGGCAAACATTTTGGCTTGGCTTATGAAGAAGGCTACACCCACTGTATTTCCCCTGGTCAAAGATATATCGATCTGATTATTCAACGTATCCTTAAGGCAGTTTTTGAACATGGACGAGATCGCCGTCACAGTCGGACGAAACAGGGAGTAGACTTGACTAGCAGTAGTTGCCACGGGCAGATTAACTGGAAGGTCTTGCCTCCTAATATCCAAGAACAAATCGAGATTGATATTCAGACCATGCTGCCTTTCCTGAACGATCGCGAAAAGCAAGCGGAAGATGCCGAAAGAGATCTGGCGGGATTGAAAAAAGCGGAACAGATGAAGGAACGAACAGGTAAAATCTTTGAAGGTCTAATTACAGGGGTTCAGTCCTACGGCTTCTTTGTGGAGATCGAAGACTTACTGGTAGAGGGACTGGTTCATGTTAGCTCTTTAAAAGATGACTGGTATGAATATCGCTCTCGTAATAGCTGTTTAGTCGGTCGCAAAAATCGCACTGCTTACCGTTTGGGAGATCGCGTTGAGGTAGAGGTTAAAAGCGTCGATTATTATCGTCAGCAAATTGACCTGGTTACTGTCGGTGGTGGTAGTGAAGCTCAAAACGCCGACTGGGAAGAGGAGTAAATTTGAAGTAAGGAGCAACAAAGGCGCATAGTTCGCCGCATGTAGTAAGGAGTAAGAGTTAGTATTTTTACTTCTTTCGTTTTCTACCATCACAGTCGAGTATGAAAAGCTGATGGCTGATAGCTAAAAAAATAAGGAGCAAGAGGATTGAAAGATCAGATAGTTGAGCAGGTAATTAACCTCGCGAAGCAGAAAGGAGTCGAGGCGGAGGTTTTTTATGTTGCTAATCAGGATACGCCGATTGAGTTTGGCAATAATCGTTTGAAGTCATTGGAAACTAAGGCATCAGCAGGAATTGCCTTGAGGGTGATTGCCGATCGCCAGTTGGGATTTGCCAGTTCGACGGATTTAAGCCGTCTAGAGGATTTGGTTGATGCGGCGATCGCTACGGCGGAAATTGGTGATCCAGTGGAGTTTGACTTTACCGAAAATGTAAACTCGATCAAAGGCAAAAGTGACTATCAGCCTCCTGATACTGCAACCCTAGTAGAAATTGGCGAGGACTTGATCAGCAAGGTACATCAGTATAATCCTGAGATCTTGGTAGACGTAAGCTTTCATAGCGGCACTAGTCAGGCAAAATTAGCGACCACAACTAATGTTTATACTGAGCAAAATAGTCAGAGTCTTAGTGCCGTAATATCGGGAAATTTGGTGCGGGGAGAAGATTTTTTGCAGGCTTATGCTTATGAGGTAACTCGCGATCGCCAGCCAGACTATGAGGCAATTCTCCAAAAGCTAATTACTAAGTATCAGCGGGCAGAAGCAGGAGCTAGCATCAGCAGCGGCACATATCCTGTCCTGTTTACTCCTAGTGCCGTCAGCAGCACCATGGGACGAATGTTTGGCACGATTTTTTCTGGTCAGTCGATCGTCCAAAAAGCATCGCCTCTGACAGATAAGCTGGGGGAAAAAATTGCTGACGAGCGTATTTCTGTCTTTGAAGATCCTACTATTGGCGTATCTGCCTGTAGCTTTGATGATGAAGGAGTCCCCACTAGCAAGAAGTATCTAATTGAAGCAGGGGTTGTTAAGCAGTTTTATTGGGATCGGCGCTGGGCAGCCCGTAAAGGAGTAAAATCTAGCGGGAACGGTTTTCGCGGCGGTATTTCTCGTCCTAGCCCCAGTTTAGCCAACATCTGTATTGCTCCCGGTCAAACATCAATTGATGACCTGATTGCAGGAATCTCCGAAGGCATCATTGTCGATCAGGTTTTGGGTGCAGGGCAGTCTAACGTACTGGCAGGGGAATTTTCCGTCAATGTAGACTTGGGCTACAAAGTTGAGCAGGGCAAAATCGTCGGCAGAGTCAAAGATACAATGGTGGCGGGCAATATTTTTGAAGCCTTTTCCCAACTTGTTGATTTGAGCGATCGCCCTGAATGGGTTGGCGGTGGTTCATATGTTCCCCATATTTTGTTTTCTGGCTTGGGAGTAGCTGCGAGGCAATGAACAATGGGCAGTGAGTAATTAACAACTAACAACTACCAACTAACAACTAACAGTTGATAACTACCCAGTCATGAAAAGAAATAGCATTGTGAAAAATAACATTGCGAGATTTTTATTACCGCTGGTTTTGGGTCTAGCTACCTTGCTGACAGGCTGCGTTGATTATGATGTGGGGGTGAATTTTGCAACTCCCTATAGCGGCGAGATTACGCAACATGTTCAGGTTAGTCCGCAGCTTAGTGCCTTAGCCCCCAAAGATACTAAAAAATGGTTAAACAGCCTCGAAAAGCGATCGCATAAACTAGAGGGTAAAGTTAAAAAACTCAATGACCAAGAACTTTTGTTAACTATTCCTTTCGGCAACGGTGCAGAGTTAGCCCAGAAGTTTAATCAGCTTTTTCAGACTAGCGTTATTCCCAATGCGACGATTCCTCTGGAAGAACGAGAGTTAATTAAGCTGAATTCTCAGGTAAAGATCGCTCAAAGCAATTTAGTTTTTGTCGAAAGGAATTATCTGGATCTGGCGATCGATTTAAGAGCTTTAAAAATGCTGACGGCACAGGAAAGAATTATCATTAATCCTGACTCTTTAGTGAATCTAGAATTTCAGTTAACAACTCCTTGGATTGCCCACAGTATTTCTGATGGAGACAATTTACAGCCCCAGGAAAATCCCCTTAGAAAAAGCTTGATCTGGCAGCTTAACCCAGGAGAAATAAATCATATTCAGGCGGTGTTTTGGCTACCTAGTCCCATCGGTATCGGCGCAGCAGCTATTATCCTCCTGATGATTTTAGGTTATTTGCTCAAGTATCGTCGTTTTCCTGGGTTTGCCTGAGTTGACGATTAGTCAGAGTCCGATTCTGAAAACCTCCTGCCTCCTGCTACTAGAATGCAGATTAGACGATTCCAACCCCAAGATACAGAGCAAATTGCTTGGCTTGTCCACAACACAGTCAGACAAATTAACATCCAAGATTACTCTAACTCTCAGATCGCAGCATGGTCGTCAGACAATATTTATTTTCGCGATTGGCTGAAAGTATGTGGCAGTCGCTTTACCTATGTTGCCGTGGAGGAAAGGCAAATTCTGGGTTTTGGGGAGCTAGAATCAAATGGTCATATTGATTGCTTCTATGTCCATCACCATTACCAACGCCAGGGAATTGGCAAAAGCATATACCAGGCGATCGAGTTTAAAGCCCAAGAGTTGAATTTAACTCGCTTGTTTACGGCAGTTAGTATTACCGCCAAACCCTTTTTTGTCAGTCAAGGCTTTGAGATTGTCAATCGCCAGCAAGTATATTGTCGAGGAGAAACTTTTATCAATTATCTAATGACAAAGGATATACATAGTGATTTTATTTGATTTTTGAATCCTCGATGTAG
>JBCCNG010000002.1:0-28878 GCA_039025955.1 Cyanobacteria bacterium P01_C01_bin.72
ATAATTCGACGGATTTTTGCCAATTCCGTCATCAGGTTTTGCTTATTTTGTAGCCTACCAGCAGTGTCTACTAAAAGTAGCTCTGTGTTTTTCGCTTTGGCTGCGGTAATAGCATCAAAGACCACTGAAGCGGGGTCGGTATTTTGCCCAGGGTTGGCAATTACCTGAGTATTAGTACGTTCGCCCCAAACCTTAACTTGCTGTACCGCTGCCGCACGGAAAGTATCAGCAGCCGCAATTAAACAGCTATAGCCAGACTTTTGCCCCAGATTTGCTAGCTTACCAATGGTTGTCGTTTTTCCTGCCCCATTTACCCCCGTCAACAGCCAGATATTGAACTCGTCTTTTTCGGGGACAAAGGCATTATCTTCTTGATCAGCCAGGGGTTTATCCAAGATATTTTGCAGAATAGTTTTAAGATAGGCGATCGCCTGTTCGGGAGGCAAGACTTCTTCTTTGAGCTTACTTTGCAGAGTTTCAATGATGTAGTCTGTAGCTTCAATGCCCACATCCGCCTGTAATAAGAGACTCTCAATCTCCATTACCGCATCATCATTTAACGGACCTTTACCAACAATTGCCTTAAGCTGATTGACTAAGCCAATGCGAGTTTTCCCTAGTCCCTGTCGTAGTTTAGTTAGCCAGCTAATCTCCTCTTGCGAAACATCCTCGGCAGTTCGACCACTTTTGGCAAGTACCTGGGATGACCAGATAAAATCTTCGTCTAATTCTGTCTCTTCTTCTGTCTCTGTAACTTCTGCCGCAACAGGGGTTTCAATTGCCGTCTCTTTGAGCTTTTCTAAACCCTGAGACTTCTGCATCCAGGCAGGAACATTGGCTTTGGGTTGCTCTTCTGTCGGTGGTTCTGGAGTTGCGACAGATTCTACTTCTGCTTCTGGGGTTTCTGTGGCTGCTTCCCCTGCTTCGGCGACAACTTTCTCTGTTGCTTCTTCTACTGCTTCTTCTACTGCTTCTTCTGGTGGTTCGGCTGCCGTCTCCACTGTTTCAGCTACAGATTCAGTCTGTTCTGCGACCTCTGAAGTAGAGCTAGTTTCTGCCAGTGTTAATTCTGTCTCGGCATCTACTACTTTTTGCGCTTCCCCCTTTCGTTCCTGAATGTTTTTGTAAGCAGCTTTGGCGAAGGCAAGATAATCTGGTTCAGCACCTGCCGTTTCTGGCTGAGAAGACGCTGTATTTACTTCTGGCTTCTCCTCAGTTGAGGATTCGTTTGCGGCAGGTTTTGTTTCAGGCTGTTGCTTTGCTTTTTCGTTACGGCGAAACCAATTAAACATTGTATGAGGGAAATGAAGCTACTTTTGTTTGGTTTATAGATAATACCAAGGTTCGCTTCAAAATCAATTTAGGATTTAGGTGGTAATTCCACCACAAGTTACCAAGTTGCGGTAACTGAGATTTTAGCCAGATGAAGTTATCTTTATTTTTTACCGAAGACATCCCGAATACGATAAATTGGTCTTCTTTGGGATTCGTGATAGGTACGCATTAATAGTTCGGTAACAAGTCCAAAACAGAAGAGATTGACTCCTGTAATAATCAGCAGTACAGCTAAGATTAACAAAGGGCGATCGCCAATATTTTGATTCAGAAATAGTTTTACTATGGAAAGGTAGGTTGCCATAGCTAGTCCTATTACCAAAGAAATAACCCCACCCAAACCAAAGACATGCATCGGACGGGTCAGAAACTTCTTCATGAAGTAAACCGTGAGCAAGTCCATGATTACTCGAATAGTTCTGCCTAAGCCGTATTTACTCTGACCAAAACGTCGCGCATGATGGCGCACAGGAACTTCAGTAATTCGCGCACCTTCGATATAGGCTAAGGCAGGTAGAAAACGGTGTAGTTCACCATAAAGATTCATATCGGCAATTAATTCGGCACGGTATGCCTTGAGAGAACAACCGTAGTCGTGTAGCTTTACTCCTGTCACCTTGGCAATAATAATGTTGGCAATTTTGGAGGGTAATAGCCTGGTTAGAGCAGCATCCTGTCTTTTTCTCCGCCAGCCGCTTACAAGATCGTAGCCTTCTTCTAGTTTATCTAGCAGCATCGGAATATCCGCAGGGTCATTCTGTAAATCGCCATCGAGGGTAACGATCACTTTTCCCTGGGCTGATTCAAATCCCGCCGCCATAGCAGGAGTCTGCCCGTAGTTACGCCGCAAGATCACTGCTTTTAGATCTGTTCTACGACGAGCAAGTTCGATTAAAACATCAGTTGAGCCGTCTTTAGAACCATCATCAACACAGATGATTTCGTAGCGCAAATTAGTTCTAATTACAGCATCGGCGATCGCCTGTACTAAAGTTTCAATACTTTCTGCTTCGTTATAGATTGGCACAACTACCGATAAGTCTAGCAGTGGCGCATCTAAGACAGCGGAGAAGGAAAGGTTTTCGAGAGAAGAAGACATAGGAAAATATGTTATTGAAAGATAATTTTAAAGTACTATCGGGCGATCGAACGTTGAATAACTAATGAACAAACATTATCTAGTATTAGAAATCCCTTGTCACTATAGTCGTTTTAATTGATTCTGATCTATTTGAACTCACGTGGAGACAAGCAACTCAAAAGGGTTATGAATAGTATGATGTGAGAGTTAAACGATAAGAAAAAGAAGAACATATCTATGGGAAAAAAACTATACGATTACGTCGAAGGCAAGATGAGTCGATATCAAACAATAGTCACAGCAACCATAGCGAATCGAGACATAATTAATGGAATAGAGTTAGTAGTACAAGAGCCAAGCTATCGCCCTGTCCCAAACTAAAACCAAGAGTGGCAATTTCAATTGAGGAAGCGGGTTTGGCATCCTGATTGGCAAACCTAAAACTCATTCCTATAACCAGCAACAACCCCAATAACAGCAGATGCAGGAGATCGATATTTTTCGAGCGAGAAATATTTTGTGCCACGTTGAGTTACAAAAAGTTTAAGTTAAAGGGGAATAATAAATAGTCCATTTGCCCAAAGCTCGATCCTGACTGTAGTTTTGTTCGAGCCAATGCCATCTATCGGGCAGCTTCTTTTGGACCACCAAAACTGAAGGGGACTGAACTAAATTGCGGAGGTATTCTATGGAAGTAGGTTCATCCAGGTTAAGCCAATATTGTTTCCAATCATCGTTGGTTTGAAATTGGGTTTCTCGCTTAACACCACCATCGTTGAGTGTGATAATGTGGCGATCAAGATTAAAAGCTAGAGATGGTAAAAGCCTGTTATAAACTAGAATGGGTTCATCTTCTAATCCTTGACTCTGAATAAATTTAGCCAAGGGACGAGTACCACCGAAAGCTAGCTCGTTTGCGCCAATTAAATAGCCACAATAGATGGTGAACATAAGCATGGAAAATAAGGTGATCGCTCCCAAACGCAATTTGGAATTATGCTTGATCAGTCGATAGGTTAATACAGGTACGGCGAATATCAGTAGTGCTGAAACCATCATCTGCCAGGTTATTATCAAATCTGTTCCCGACACACTGACAAAAAAGGGAACGACAAGGGCGATTACTCCTATCAGCCAATAAAACCCGATAAATACCCTGGTAATCCACTGAAGATTGGACTGGTTCATTTGAGATAGTAAACTAGCCAAAATCATTGCCAAACCTGGGTAAATCGGCAGCAGGTACATCATCAGCTTCGAGCTAGTAAAGCTGTAAACAACAAACGGCATAAATAGCAGAAAGAGCGATAGTTGAACCGCATCATTGTTTTTAAAGAGCCTGTAGCCCGAACGAAAGATACTAGCAACGTAGACCAGAAACCAGGGTAGAGTTGTGGTGCTAAATACCAGTGGATAAAACCATCCTGGCTTAGTGCGCTCAAACGTTTCTGCTTCTAATACCCTATCGACCAGTTGCCGTCCCAAGAAATAGTTAGTAAGGGATGGGATCTGTTGAGTAACGATTGCAAACCATGACAAACCCAAGGTCACACACAAAACCAAAGAGATCGACAGATGCTTAATTGGCACTCTATATTTAACTCGACGAGCAAACATTAGATAACACCAATAGAAAAATGGCACAATCAAGATAGCTGGTGCTTTAGTTAGAAATCCAACGCCCATAAACAGGGCAGCAACATAAATACCCCATATCTGCCCTTGAAAGTAGTAAACTGTCATTCCATAAATAACCGCTAGCACTGAAATTGTCAGAAAATTATCAGTAGTTAGATTACGAGCCGAAACTATACTTAGGGGGAAAGAGAGATAGATAACCACAGCTAAAACCGATCTATTCTTCTGATAAAACAACCTCTGGCTGATTCGATAAATCAGTATCCCTTGTAAAAATAAAGAAAGCTGCAACCAAAATCTTGCTCCAAAAGCATTGACTCCTAACAGTTGAAAACCCATAGCTGTCAGCCAAAAGGTTACAGGTGGCTTATGAAAGTGAAAAATATTTAGTAGAGTCGGCTTCAGCAAATTGCCAGAGCGAAACATTTCACGGCTAATTTCTGCATAACGGGCTTCACTAGCTTCGAGAACACCATAACTATTGAGATTGACGAGTAACAAAATTAAGGAGATCGCTAGAATTAGATAGAGATATCGCTCTTGTTTCATGCAGATTAGGTACTAAACTAAACTGACGAAACTTAAAATAAAAGTATCAAGCACTTTGCAAGATTTATCGCTAGCGTCATTCCTGGAATGAACTCGCTGGATTATTGGTAATTACAGATATAGCAATCCTAAACAAGAAAGGTACTTTAATTTTGAAAGCTTTAAAGATAATGATAGTTAAGTTTAAAAGTGATTCTCTTACTTATAAAAGTGATATGCTCCCTCTTACCTCTGATCTTCTCCGTTAGACAGTTAGCCATCATAGCTCGATCACAAGAAGTTTATCAGCGTTATAAGTCTAGTCAATTTGAGAATGCTTTGAGGGTCGAATTTTTGAGCCATACATACGAGCATATACCTGGGTAAATTCAGCCCCTAGTAAGATAATCTGTGCCGAATAATAAATCCAGGCAAGGAGAACAATCAATGAACCCGCTGCACCATAGGCTGAACCCAAACTGCCTCGGCTGAGATATACACCCAAGAGAAACTTCCCAAACAAAAACAAGACGGCGGTAATTACCGAACCCACAAATACATCCTTCCAGGCAATTTTGACATCAGGGACGTACTTAAACATCAGGCAAAAAATAAAGGTCATCAAGCCCAGAGAAACAATAAAATCGAGATTCTCCCACAGAATTGCCGAACCTGGTAAAAAGTCCACCTGATATTTACTCAGAGTCGAAACCGCCGCACTCAAGAGCAAAGATAAAATCAACAAAAAGCCAATTGCCAACACCATCAAGAAAGTCGAGATTCGTTTACGGATAAATGGCAAAGCGCCCTGTCCTGGCTGGGGTTTGACGTTCCAAACCGTATTTAAAGCATCCTGTAGCTGGGCAAAAATCCCCGAAGCACCAAGCAATAAGACTCCAATACTAATTAAAGATGCTACTCCTCGAATCTTGGGCTGACTAATATTGTTCAACGCCATCATAATCGGCTTTACACCGTCTGCTCCTACCAAACCAGTGAGCTGATCGACAATCTGCTCCTGAGCCGCTTGCCGCCCAAAAAACGCCCCAGCAATTGCGATCGCAATTACCAACATGGGGGAAAGAGAAAAAACTGTGTAGTAAGCCAAAGCCGCAGCAATTCGCGATGCCTTATCTGCCTGCCACTCTTTAAAAGTGTCTTGGAGTAATCTACCGATTTTGCGTAAGTTCATTTGATTAGGAAAATTAGCCCTAAAACTGCTCTATGGTTAACGTTTATCAAGGAAACATCAAGTATAAAGCCCCTGACATCAAGATTGTATTAATTTGAACTCAGTATAAAGCCCTAAGTAAAAATGCGTAATAACATGAGTGTATTAAAAATAATTCGGATAGTCAGTAATAATGAGGTTAAGCAAGCTGTCATTAAACATTTTGATAATTGGTCTTTTGTTTCCAGGCTTATTGAAGCCCCAGGCTAGTGTTAGTGAACCCACGGCAACTTTGGAGCAAAAACAGTCGAAGTCTGGGAGAAAAGAAAAGTTTGCTCATGCCCATAATATTACCCATCAACTAATTGGTTCGAGAATTATTACCCAATTTGCGCCGCAAAACGAGCTAGGCGAAAATCTTGATCTAGAGCAGCTTGCCGCTGATTTCGGCTATGAGCAGTTTAACTGGACAAGCTATGTAATACAAGATCCTTATGGAATTCAAGATCAGGCAGGGAAACAGCTAAACACTCCCTACAACGATCCGCCCAAGGGAGGATATATCTACGATCCAGCCGATCACCTACCTTTTTATTGGGACTTAGAAAAATGTTATCGGTGTCAATCTCGTCATCATTGGCAAAATCAAAATAACCTACAACCCTTTGCACTAGTGTTTGAAGATTCTCCCGCCGATTATCGTCTCCAGCCAGGAGAAGTGATCGAATTTATTACTAGTTTAGTGGGTATCAAACAGCACGATATCGAGACTCAAACAGCAGCATGGGAGATTCTCCATACCTTTCGCTGGCAATTAGTCAGCGTCTATCCCAATGTAAGTAAAGTCTCTCTCGTAGATTCCGATGTTAACCTGAATACATTGTCCCCAATCCTGCTGAGTACAATGGAGGTTGATGGCGCTATTTTAGATGTTGAGTAGTTTTTATAACAGTTAGAGCAGTATTGTGAATAAACTACCTACTCCTTACTCCTTACTCCTTACTCCTTATTCTCTCGAACCCATAACTTAGATGAATCAAAATCAGTTAAAACGAGCATAAATTCTAAGCTTTTCCCATCAGCTCATCGTTATTCCAGTTAATCGTATCGCCGATTGCTTCGCCGTTATGGTATGCCACCAAAATCACCTCACTGGTTTTACCCCAGCAAATTGTACCATCAGCAGCGATCGCGATCGCTCCTAAGTCTCGATTGCGGCTACGAGATTCGGTCATGGATTTTGACATCGCGGCGGCTAAAGACATGCCATCGGTGACGCGAATCACAATCTTGGCGGCTAAACATTCTTCCATGATATCTTCCCCAATTCCAGTACAGCTTACCCCTGCCATCGCATCGGCATAGTTGCCAGCGGGCATTGCGGAATCGCTCACTCGACCAATTCTTTCTAAGCCTTTACCGCCTGTGGAAGTACCTGCTGCCACTTTCCCTCTACTATCTAATGCCACCACGCCAATCGTTCCTTTGCGGGGTTCGTGAATTAGAGCCTGTTCTGCCACTACTCCCGCCATAGATTTATCAAAATTTTCCTTCCTTTCCTGTATCCATTCCTGGAGGCGAACATCAACTAGCGGATCATAAATTGGCACATTTAGCTCCCGTAGTAGTTCTTTTGCGCCATAGTCAGAAATAACTCGATCGTCTTCTCCCTGGAGAAATTCAGCTAGTTCGATGGGATGTTTGACGCGAGAGACGTTAATAATACCGCTAAAACGCTGTTTTGACCCATCCATCAGGGCGGCGCTCATCCTAATCTGACCATCAGATTGTAATACTGAACCCGTACCCGCATTAAAGGTAGGCTGATTTTCTAAAAGCTGACAGCCTAAAACAACGGCATCAACGGCAGTACCACCATGGGTAAGTAGCTCATAAACCTCGGTCACAATATCATAGAGAGCTTGACGAACTGTGGCTTCTCCCTGCTCGCTTTTAATATGCCCTCCTGCGCCACCGTGAATAATTAGTTTGGGCTGTACTTGATTAGCAGACATAGTGTAGTGATGTGATGGGTGTAATTTATGGATCAAGCAGATTTAGCTAATAAATTGGACGGGTATTAATCGTCGCTAACAAGATGAATTATGAACTCTTCTTGACAGACTGTTTGCGACGACGACAGCGATCAGAGCAGTATCTAACCTCATCCCAGGATTTTTCCCATTTCTTACGCCAGGTAAAAGGGCGATCGCAGACAGGACAAATTTTGCTAGGTAGATCTGATTTTTTGCGCTGCTTTGCCATGTTTGGTGAGAAGTTGAAAATAGAAGCTCAATAGGGATCACAGCTTTATTATTCCTGATCGCGGGGGCTTATGGTAGGTCATAATTGATTTTACCCAGATTTAGTTTTGCCTCGCAGATGCTAATTCTCCAGGACTAAGAAAAGTTTAATCTGAGGTAAACTACAGCCGATTTACAGTAGCTTAGACGAATGAATCAGAATTTGTTGGCAAATATTAGAATTGTGCTGGTAGAGCCTGCGGGAGCATTAAACGTGGGTTCGATCGCCAGAATTATGAAAAACATGGGATTGACTCGTTTGGTTTTGGTTAATCCCCAATGCGATCTCCAATCCGATGAAGCCAGACAAATGGCAGTACACGCAGTGGATGTTTTAGATACCGCCCAGATTGTGGATAGTATTCCTGTTGCTTTAACTGGCTGTCAGCAGGCGATCGCCACTACCGTGCGTTCGCGCAGTGTACCAATTGTCTTGGAGCCTCCCTCTCGGGTGTTGCCGAGTTTATTAACCCCCAAGCTGGAGTCGGCTTTACTGTTTGGTGCCGAGGAACGAGGATTGAGCAACGACGAACTAAAATATGCTCAACGGTTTATCTGTATTGAGTCAAATCCTAATTACCCCTCGTTAAATTTGGCACAGGCGGTAACTATCTGCGTTTATCAACTTTACCAAAGCTGGCTAGCAATTAGCGGCGAGAATAGCCCTCCGATAGCGACTAAGGCGACTTCAGTTGCGGCAACCCCCAGTAATACCACCATCGAAGTTTTGGAAGGGTATTATCAAGATTTAGAGGCAATGTTGCTAGAGATTGGCTATCTGTATCCTCATACTGCTCCGGTCAAGATGGAAAAGTTTCGTCGTCTTTATAATCGCGCTAATTTACTACCTGAAGAAGTGGCGATGCTACGGGGAATTCTGCGGCAAATTCGTTGGGCAAATCGCCAGCAATCAGAGCTTAATTGAAGACAATTTGAGCAAAATCGGAACAGAATTTGCTCGCGGATACATCTGCTACCGGGAAAAATCCGTAATTCTATCAGTGTAATTTGTCGGCTAGACGATACATACTGTTGTCAATGGATAGTTGATAATTGACAACGTTTACTGTCCATTTTTACTGTTTATTGTTGAACTGAGCTAGTTTATAGCTGCCGATCTACACCGTTTTTCATCGATAGAGTATGGTCGCAGATCCATTTAGGAGCAGCAGGAATAAAATATCTTGCTTCCGTTCGATGTAATTGTTTTCCAGGAGTCGAGAGTGAACCGCAAAGGCAAAAAGTCATCTCTTACCAGAGCTAAAAATACCCCAGCTAATTCTAAGTCGAAAAATAATCTCAAAATTAGTACTGCTACCTCTAAGAAGTCCCTTGAGTCCACGTCTAAACGAGCCAAACAAAAAGCGATCGCTGAGAATAGCCCTCGTTTATCTTACTTAAACACCAAACTTAATCCTCAGCAGCGTAATTCTGTCAAAACCAATCAGAAGCAAGGAAAATCCCCTAGAACTTTAAAATTTGCCACCTACGCCATCACTATTACCATCGGACTCAGCACGCTCTTTGGCTCTTTGGTTTCCCTGGCAAACTCGTTCCAGGCAACAGAAACGCCTCGTCAGCCAAAAACAGCAGTTAGAAGTCAAAATAAGGCACAATTAAATAGTTTACTGGCGATCGCTGCTTTGGGTAAGGAAATTAGTCCCCTCAAAGCTAGCTTAGAAAAGCTAATCGCAGAGTACCCCAATCTTGAGCCAGAAGTATTCCTTGTCGATCTCGACACCAGAGGTTTTGTCAATCTCAACGGTAAAGCAACAATTTCCTCTGCCAGCACCATCAAACTACCAATTCTGGTGGCTTTGCTTCAGGACGTAGATCGGGGTACGGTTAACCTCGAAGAAGAGTTAGTGATGACGAAGGATGTCATTGCAGGGGGATCGGGTAACATGCAGTATGAAGCTCCAGGAACTCGCTTTTCGGCTTTAGAAACGGCCGAGCGGATGATGACCATTAGCGATAACACTGCTACCAATATGCTAATCAAACGTCTGGGTGGCATGGAGCAATTAAACCAGCGGTTTAGCAAAATGGGCTTGACGGCGACTCAACTTCGTAATCCCTTGCCCGATTTAACAGGAACAAACACCACAACCTCAGCGGACTTAGGTAATCTATTGGTGACAATCGACGGTGGTAAATTAATCTCCCTGCGATCGCGCGATCGCCTGCTCTATATTATGCGTAATATTGTTAAAGATACTCTCTTGCCCCAAGGATTAGAATCTGGAGCAATTATTGCTCACAAAACAGGAGATATTAAGTCAGTTTTAGCCGATGTGGGTATTATCGATATGCCCAGCGGGAAACGCTATGTTGCCTCAGTTTTAGTTAAGCGTCCTGACAATTCTCCCCAAGCCCAAGAATTTATCCAAAAGGCATCTCGCATCACCTATCAATATTTCAAAAATCCCCCAGCACTTCCTTTAACCTCAAAGACCAGACCTAAATCCGATTACCAAAGTATAGTTTAAAGTTGAGGGAATGAATTAAACTCAAACCTCTCTGCCTTCGCTTTAACGACTCACGGTTAAAATATATTCTCCTGTTCCTTTTTCATCATAGGTATTAACAATCACGTTATAAATACCATCAGCAGGAAGAGTTACTTTAATCTGGGAGTTACTGTCTTGCTGGCTGATATCATCATTTTCATCAATGGTTTTACCATTACTGTCTACTAAAGCCACAAAAGCATCAAACTCATCGCTTTCTAAATAAATAGTAAAAGAGTCACCTTTCTTACCCTGAATTGGATAAAAATCATAAAGGCTGCCATCATCAGCAATGACGCGATCGCCCTCTTCTAAAGCTCCTTTTTCGACTCTCTCCGTAAAGCCAGAGTTTTCTAAGTTAATCGCAACTTCCTCTGGAGCAGATTCCGTGACAATTTCCGCTTCAGCAACTTCTTCCGTTTGATTCTCTTCAACAATTTCGGCGATTTCCGACTCTATTTCCGCTTGGCTAACTTCATCTTTTTTTGCTTCTTCATCTTTGGCTTCTACCGTTGCTTGTGGCTCAGGTTCAGGCTCAGGTTGATTATTTACCGTCGGCGTAGGCGGTGCTTGCGGTTGTGGCGGTACGGGTAAGGTCGCCTGTTCTTCTTCTGCTTGAGCAGGTTGATCAGCAGCTTGTTGTGGTTCAGATTGTGGTTCAGGTTTAGGGTCGGGAATAATAACTTCGGGCGGCTTTGTCTCTGGCGGCTTGGCTGCTGGTAATTCGACTACGGGAGGCTGAGTTTTGGCTGGGGTAGTAACTTCTGGTTTAGAGATCGCCACCTGAGTATTGTTATTGCTGGCTAAATCTGTGGTGGGGGAATCGGAATAGGCGATCGCACAGACTTTGGCATAGCGAGGATCGGGTTTACAGACGACTCCTGAATCTGCCGCATTGGGACTTAAGAGGCTCTGACGACGACGGCGATCAGGAAATAATTCATCGATCACCAAACCCATAACGATGCCCGTGGCGGTTTTTCTACCGTAGCTAAAGTACTGAATATTTTTGGCGTTGGCGAAGTTGGCTAATTCTGTGGTAGCGGCGGCTGCTGTCTGTGCAGAGCTTTTGAGGGGAGGTAGGGGCTGCTGCTCTTTCAAAAAGGCGATCGCTTCTTCTAATGCTTTTTTCCCTTTATTGGTGCGGACTGCTTTTTCCCCTGGTAGCTTCAGCCAAATGCCATCATAGTACTGTCTCTGCTGTTCTAACCATTGAGCATATCCGCGAGGATTAGTACGGACTCGGTTTATTTCTGATAGTATTTGTGGTTCGAGATCGGCGACTGCTGGATGATTAGCAGTTTGTAATTCTGCTGACTGGGTATTGGCTTGAGCGAGAAGGGATGGTGCTGAAACTGCTAAAACTAAAAGGTTTACAGTTAAACTGAAAATCCAGAATTGTCTATGGGGCAAATTAACCTTAATCATCTTAGTTTTATGCATGGTATTATCTCTTTCGCAGTTGAGTACAAGCCTATTAGTACCCACGACAAGCCTATGTTAGCTCAAGTTTAGTCAGCATCAAGGGTGAAAGAACTAAAACTATAGCAATACAAACTTATGTTAGGACTTATTACTCGCTACTTATTACTTACGAACTAGTAATTTAGCTTGTCCTAACCAATCCACGTACTGCGATAGCTAGTAACTAAGATGGTCATAATTTGAGTTAAGTTCCTCTAGCGACAAAATTGTACTGTAGTCACTGCATTTTGAGATCGGCGATCGCCCGTGCCAAATTTCAGGGTAAAATTCGATTCAAAGCATCCTTTAATTCTTTAATCTCTGCCTCCAAATTACCTTGCTCGACAGCACGCATTAAACATTCTTCTAAATGGTCTTCTAAAATAATTTTAGCCACGCTAGAAATAGCTCCTTTAACTGCGGCAACCTGGTTGAGAACCTCTGGACAGGGGCGATTTTCGTTGACCATGGTTTTGATGCCGCGAACATGCCCTTCAATGCGAGACAGGCGGTTAATAATTTTTCGTAAAGATTCCTCATTGTGAATATGAGGCGAGATATCTGAGTTATCTGATGAGTTATCTAATTTTGTCTTTCCCAATGGATTGGCTCGATCAGTCATGTGATTTGTAAAATTTCTCAAAAGTAAAGAGTCGCAATCAACAGATTCCTAGCTCTTAGCTCTTAGTTTGTTTGAAATTTAATTAGATTTAATTGCTGAGGTCTATTCATGTGAAAAGTTCAGTAAGTTTGATTTGCTGTCCAAAAGGCGATCGCCTGATCTAGAAACCAAAGTTGGTTAACTCTGAGTAAATACAGAAATTAAATTTAAATTGTTGGCTAGTTGTCACACTGAGATAAATTAGCCACAGTTATATTGTAAATAGATTGATCGCCAAAAAAAACGATGCAATGATGTCTTAAAGATTTCTCCCTATTGATCATTACACCGTTGTCAGTCTTAAGTAGCTAGCCCATCTTGATAAATCTAGGGCGATGTAGCTCTACTATTCTTTGTCCTTATCTAAACCAGTAGCTAAATCCCTAGCGGTTTTATCATCTAGGATCATATTCTCATCATCGCTAATATTTTTATAGGAACGACGTAAGTTAGCTTCTGAGTTAGTTGCCTCATCTGACAAGCGATAGGACTCAAAATCATCACCATAACCGTAGACCGCACTACTCCGCATTCCGCTGTCTAGATCGCCACGGCTACCCATAGGTTCTTCTGCCGTATTAAATCCAGTTCCCGCAGGAATTAGACGACCAATGATGACGTTCTCTTTTAGTCCTCTGAGCCAGTCTGACTTACCTTCGATTGCTGCTTCAGTCAAGACTCTGGTAGTCTCTTGGAAGGAAGCGGCGGAGATGAAGCTATCTGTATTCAAGGAAGCTTTAGTAATACCTAGCAGCACAGGAGTATATTGAGCAGGAGCGCCACCAGTGATAGACATTGCCTCGTTTACCTGTTCAATTTGACGTAACTCCAGAAGCTCTCCTGGCAGAATAATGGTGTCGCCACCATCGTCAATTCTAACCTTCGCCGTCATTTGCTTAACGATTACCTCAATATGTTTGTCAGAAATATCAATTCCTTGACTTTGGTATACCGACTGCACTTGACGTACTAAGAACAGTTGGGCTTTTTGCAGTCCAATTAAGGAGGCTTCGTAGCAGCCTTTTTCGGGTAGGTGATAGTTAAAGTAGGTTTCGAGAATCTCATGGGGATTAGCCGGTCCATCGGTTAGAGGCTGTCCCGCTTCAACAATTTGACCATCACTAACGATCGCATTTTGCCCAGGCTTAATGGGATAGTCACTCACCACACCGTCTTCTTCAATGATTTTGATATCAACGGTTTCGTTTTCTTCATAAACTACCTGGCAAACCCCGGAGCTACGGCTCAAAATACAGCCTTCTTTTGGTTTGCGAGCCTCTAGCAATTCTTCAATTCGCGGCAAACCTTGAATAATATCACCAGTCTTAGAACGCTCGAAGACCAGCAGCACAATGTTATCTCCCCGCTGTACTAGATCACCGTCATCGATGTGCAGCACCGCCCCCTGAGATACGCGATAGGGACGAGTATAACGCAGGGTTACATTAGTTTTACCCCCCTGCTCCTCAACGTCCACTACCTGACCCGAATTCTCTAATTTTACGCCCTCAGCCAGCTTAGTACCAGAGACCAAAAGAGCGCCTTTTTCGTGACTAAATTCCTTCAGGGGAATATCTAATTCATGGGTCGCAACATCGCTATCGCGCACGATTAAAATTCGACGAATTGCCTCCGAACCTTCTTGGATACCCTGAACTTCCCCTGCCGATTTACAAAGAATTTCGGTACGAGCTATAGTCGCCCCTTTGGCAATTTCTTCCCCATCACTAACCAAAATTCTGGTTTTAATCTCACCACTATGAGGATCGACATCGGTATCTCTTCTCAAAACCAGTGATTCGAGAATCACCATCTGTAATCTTTGAATTTCAGGATCGTTTTCGTCAGGCTGAAGCTCAATATCCGCACTGAGGTTGGCGAGAATATCATTTTCTTCTGTAGTTTCAATTTCTAGTATTAGCTGCGTACTCAACAAGGAGATGCTGCTAACGGACTTAACTCGTTCGCCATCTTTATAAAAGATTCTTTGGACAGCGCGGAGTTCAATCTGGCGTTCATCATCCTGATTGATTGATGCCTGAGAAGGAATAGAGGGCTTATCTGCTACCTCAAATTCTTTGACAGGACGCAAGACTAAAGCTGTTCCCTCAGTTGTTTCTAGAACTTCACCATAGCGTAGCTCTTTGGTTACGACTCCTGGTAAAACTTCCGTTCCTGGCTGAATTAATTTTTCATGCCATTCGCTTTTGGGATCGTCTATCTGGTGAACTTCTCCTGGCTTGATGATAATTTCCCGCAGAATGTCATTTTTCTGTACCACTTCCGCAATACCCGCAGATTGACAGAAGACATCTTTGACTACCTCCGAACCTGCTTCAACGTACTCCCCATCTTCAACGATTAAGAGAGAGATATCTTTGTTGACCTCATGACTTTCTTCGGGAATCCAGAGCAAAGTCCCTCCTTGTTCTACCTCATAGCCTTGTTTGCGGTTTCCTTTCCCCACAGAGATACCGCCATATTTGATAATGCCACCGGTATCAGTTTTGTAGAAATCGTCTAACAGTTCCGCCACGACCTGCTTGTTTTGTACCTTGGTTCCAGGAGCAGTTTTGAGCAAGAATTTAAGGTCGTTGGCAGTGGTGATTATGTACTGCTCGCGTCCACCGTCGCTTTCGACTTGGACTTTAGCTTGGTCGAGGGATACCGAAGCGGTAACAATTTCAATATCGCGACTCTCGGCAGCCATGCGCACGACACCACCATTAACCGCCGTCAATCTAGTTTGAGCTAAAACATCACCAGGTTTAACCTTATCCCCATTTTTCACTAAGGCTTCTGCTCCTGGCAATAGGTTGTATACCTCGCCAGAAAGTACCCACAATAAACCAGCGCGCTGGGCAATGCGGGTGGTGTTTCCCTGACGGTCTTTTTTGTCTTCAGGGACAAGATCAGCAAAAATAACTTCTCCTGCTAAATCTGAGGTAACATCTTTCGCCGCTTTTTCCGTAGATTTTTGTAACTGCTGCTTGGCAACCTCAACCAGTAGCTGACCTTTTTTAACTGACTCACCATCTTCAACGTAAATCAAAGAACCAGCAGTGAGGGCTGTGTTGGTCGCCTTACCCTTATTGGGAATTAAGCGAATATCGCCAACAGTTTCCACCTGATTTCTTTCATCACCGTGGCGGGTACGAATACCACGGGTACTTAAACCTGCGCCAAATTCTACTTTACCGTCGGCTTTAGCTCTGATCTGACGGGCAACTTCTCCTGTGAATACCCCACCTGTGTGGAAAGTCCGCATGGTTAGCTGAGTTCCTGGTTCCCCGATTGATTGGGCGGCGATAATTCCTACTGCCTCACCCATATCAACCATATGACCATGTGCCAAACTCCAGCCGTAACACTTCTGACAGACAGAACGGGCTGCTTCGCAGGTAAGAGGCGATCTCACCCTCACTTCTTCGACACGATCGCCAATTTCGGCAGCTAGTTCCTGATTAATTGCCTGGTTGCGAGTAGCAATTACTTCGCCAGTTTTGTCATCAACCGCATCCTCAGCCAAAACTCTACCGAGTAGACGGTCTGCAAGCTTGATCAAAGTGCGATCGCCATCTTTCATGGCTTTAAGGCTGATACTGCGCTGTGTGCCGCAGTCTACTTCCCTTACAATTACGTCTTGAGAAACATCTACTAGACGACGAGTTAGATATCCAGAGTCAGCAGTTCTCAGGGCGGTATCTACTAGCCCCTTACGCGCACCATAAGAAGAAATAATATATTCAGTTACGGTCAAACCTTCACGAAAGTTAGTTTTAATCGGCTGATCGATGATTTCCCCTTGAGGATCTGCCATCAAGCCCCGCATTCCCACTAGCTGACGCACCTGAGATAGATTTCCCCGCGCTCCACTAAATGCCATCATGTAAACCGAGTTGAGGGGGTCGGTAGTACGGAAGTTAGTTACCACCTCATCTTTCAGGTTTTCTGAAGTACTATTCCAAGTGTCAATTACCTTCTGAAAACGTTCTACCTCGGTAATTTCGCCCCTGGCATAGCGTTCTTCGGTTGCCCTAATTTCTCCTTCGGCTGCCTCTAGCAGTTCGGCTTTAATGGGCGGAACTTTCAAATCGTCAACGCTAATCGAAACCCCTGCTACCGTTGCATAGCGAAATCCCAATTCTTTGAGGGAATCGGCAACCGTGGCGCTATGAGCTGAACCATATTCAGTAAAAGCCAAAGCCATCAGCTTTTTGAGACGACCCTTATCAACGATGTGATTATAAAATTTCATTCTTGTTTTTGTTCCTAGCTACTAAAACTTTGTAATTTGCGTCTGAGTCTGACCAGCTTTGCTATACTGTGGCTGATAAAGCATCCTGTACGGTTTTGTTGTAGATAATGCGACCTACTGTTGTATTAATATATTGGGCAACTGCTTCTCCCTCGGCTGATTTACGGACAAATCTTTCGCGATAATATTCAATTTTGCTACCGTCGCCCAAATCCTCTGTTTCGACAACTTCGATATCGGGTTTTTCGGTTACTACTTCCCCTTCATAACGCAGCCAAACTTTAGCATGGAGGTCGATTTGCCCCTGCTCGTAGGCTTTGATCGCATCCTCCAGATTACCGAAACGACGACCTTCACCACGAACGGCTTGAGGATCTTCGGCGGTCAAATAGTAGCAGCCTAAAACCATATCTTGGGAAGGAGCAACAATTGGTCTGCCTGTAGCAGGAGATAGAATATTATGGCAGGCAAGCATTAGCAATCTCGCTTCAGCTTGAGCTTCTAAAGATAAAGGCACGTGAACCGCCATTTGGTCACCATCAAAATCGGCGTTAAATGCTGGACAAACCAAAGGATGAAGCTGAATTGCCCGTCCTTCTACCAAAATAGGTTCAAATGCCTGGATGCCCAAACGGTGCAGAGTAGGGGCGCGGTTAAGCATTACAGGGTGTCCCGCAATCACTTCTTTGAGGACTTCGTAAACGCTAGGATCATTACGCTGAATAAGCTTTTTCGCCGCCTTAATATTATTCACCATGCCGCTGTTGATTAAGCGGTGAATCACAAAGGGTTGAAACAGTTCAATCGCCATTTCTCTGGGCAAACCACACTGGTAGATCTTGAGCTTTGGCCCGACCACGATTACCGAACGACCAGAGTAGTCAACCCGCTTACCCAATAAGTTTTGGCGAAAACGCCCTTGTTTTCCTTCAATAATGTCCGATAAAGATTTGAGAGGGCGGTTATTTGCCCCTACTACAGTTCGACCGCGACGACCATTATCAATCAGCGCGTCAACTGCTTCCTGGAGCATCCGCTTTTCATTACGGACAATAATTTCTGGAGCGAGGATTTCCTGAAGTCGCGCCAGACGATTATTACGGTTGATTACCCGACGATAAAGATCGTTCAGGTCAGAAGTAGCAAAACGACCACCATCTAGCTGCACCATCGGGCGCAAGTCGGGGGGAATCACGGGAATAGCATTTAAGACCATCCACTCTGGACGCGAGCCTGTAGCGACAAAGTTATCAATTACCCGCAGACGTTTGATTAGCTTGGCTCTTTTTTGTCCTTTGGCATCAGCAATTTGCTCCCGTAGCTTTTCTGCTTCTTCTTCGAGAGCCACTTCTTCCAACAGTCTTTGTACTGCCTCTGCACCAATGCCAACCTCTACTCCGACTAATTCCGAGTCTTCGCTATAAAGCTGGTCTTCAATTTCAATCCACTGGTCTTCTGTCAGTAGTTGTTTCGCCGCTAAATTACCCGCATTACCAGGATCGAGAACTACATAGGCGTTAAAATAAACTACCTGTTCTACATCCCGTAGAGGCATATCCAGCAAAATACTCAGATAGCTTGGAATCCCCTTGAGATACCAAACATGGGTCACAGGAGCAGCTAGCTTAATAAAGCCCATACGGTGACGACGTACCCGCGACTCGGTAACTTCTACCCCACAACGTTCGCAAACAATACCGCGGTGACGCACTCGCTTATATTTACCACAGTGGCACTCCCAATCCTTAGCAGGACCAAAGATACGCTCGCAAAATAGCCCGTCCATTTCTGGCTTGAGGGTACGGTAATTAATTGTTTCAGGCTTGGTTACTTCTCCTACTAACTGACCGTTAGGCAGAGTTCTTTCGCCCCACTGACGAATTCGCTCAGGAGAAGCAATACCAATTTTGACGTAATCGAATCTTTGTTCTATCTGGTTTCTCATTTATCGCTTAAGAATTAAAAGGCTTGGAAAAAAGTATTTGCTGACGAGAGATTAAAGATATAAGAAACAACGTCCTTTATGGGTCGCGGTATCCTTTAGGGCATCCTTCATCCCTCATCATTTGTCCCTGACTAGACTTCTTCAGTTGATTCTTCTCTCTGCAAGGATTCATAGGTAGGTCGGTTGGGAGTGCGACGGGGAGTATCCGCCATTAAATCTACTTCTACATCTCTGCTGCTGCCGTCATCCATTGCTTCTAGCTTATGTACTGCTATATCTAGACCCAAAGACTGTAGCTCACGCATCAATACTTTGAAAGATTCTGGCGTTCCTGGGCGAGGAATTGGCTTGCCTTTAACAATGGAGTTTAGAGCTTCGTTGCGTCCCTGCATATCGTCGGACTTAACCGTTAATAACTCTTGCAGGGTATAGGCTGCACCATAGGCTTCTAATGCCCATACCTCCATTTCGCCAAAACGCTGTCCCCCCTGCTGTGCTTTACCACCCAAAGGCTGCTGCGTTACTAGTGAATAAGGACCAGTAGAACGAGCATGAATCTTATCATCTACTAGGTGAACTAGCTTCAGCATGTAGGCTTTCCCCACCGTCACGGGACGAGCAAATTTTTCTCCTGTTCGTCCATCATAAACGTCGATTTTGCCAGGATTATTCTCGTCATAAACCCAAGATTTACCAGGTTTTTTAGCCGCATCCATAATCTTGCCATGAACAGTTTCTCGCGATGCTTCCTTGCCATACATTTCATCAAACGGCATCATCTTAAAGCGAGTAGCTAAGTTTTCTCCAGCCCAGCCGAGCAAACACTCAAATACCTGTCCTACGTTCATCCGCGAAGGTACACCAAGAGGATTTAAGGCAATATCGATTGGTGTCCCGTCTGGTAGATAGGGCATACTTTCTATGGGCAAGATCCGCGAGATAATACCTTTATTACCGTGGCGACCCGCCATCTTGTCTCCCACCTGAATCTTGCGCTTTTGAGCAACGTAGATTCGCACCACCATATTTGCTCCAGGAGGCAATTCATCTCCCTGTTCTCTGGTAAAGACGCGAACATCAACAACTCTGCCTTTTTCACCGTTAGGCACTCTCAAGGAGTTATCCCGCACGTCTCTCGCTTTTTCTCCAAAGATTGCTCTCAACAGTTTTTCTTCAGGAGGCTGGTCAGATTCTCCTTTGGGGGTTACCTTCCCTACCAAAATTTCTCCCGCCTCGACCCAAGCACCAATATGAATAATGCCCCGTTCATCCAAATTACGGAGAGCATCTTCCCCCACGTTAGGAATTTCGCGGGTAATTTCTTCTGGCCCTAACTTGGTTTGACGAGCCTCAATTTCAAATTTCTCAACGTGAATACTGGTATAAACATCGTCATACACCAAACGCTCGCTGATCAAAATTGCGTCTTCGTAGTTGTAACCTTCCCAAGGCATATAGGCTACCAGGACATTTTGCCCGAGAGCCAGTTCTCCCCCTTCAGTAGACGAACCATCGGCTAATACTTGACCAGGGACAACATCTTCTCCCGCATAAACTAGAGGACGCTGGTTTAAACAAGTATCTTGGTTAGAGCGCTGATATTTCTGAAGTTTATAGACAATTTCTTCCCCAGGTTCTGGTGCATATAAACCGTTATTGCCTTCTTCGACCCGCACCCGCACCACTTCAGCATCTACATAGGTAACGATACCGTGGGTACGAGAAACAACTACCATCCCTGAGTCACGGGCAGTTTGAGCTTCCAATCCAGTCCCGACCAAGGGTCGTTCTGGACGCAACAGCGGCACAGCTTGACGCTGCATGTTAGAACCCATTAGGGCGCGGTTGGCATCATCGTGTTCTAGGAAGGGAATCAAGCTGGTAGCGACGGAGACAATCTGTACAGGAGAGATGGCAACGTAGTCTACTTCATCAGGATCACAGGTAGAAAATTCTTGGCGATAGCGAATGGCGATAGTTTCACCCAGAATGTAGCCGTCATCATCGGTGGCTACGTCTCCAGGAGCAACTCGCATATCGTCCTCTTCATCAGCTGTCAAATAAACTACATCCTCATTTTTCAATACCCGACCATTATCAACCCGATAATAGGGAGTAGCGATAAAGCCGTAGGGATTGACTCGCGCATAGGTTGCCAGCGAACCAATTAGCCCAGCATTTGGTCCTTCAGGAGTTTCGACGGGACAGATCCGACCATACTGCGTGGGGTGAATATCGCGTACTGCAAAACCAGCTCTTTCTCTAGTTAAACCACCAGGTCCTAGAGCCGAAAGACGGCGTTTGTGGGTCAATTCCGCTAGAGGATTGGTTTGATCCATGAACTGAGATAGTTGAGATGAACCAAAGAATTCTTTAATGGCGGCAACTAATGGTTTCGGATTAACCAGGGCGGCAGGAGTCAGGCTATTGGCTTCACTGACGGTCATGCGTTCGCGAATAATCCTTTCCAAACGATTTAAACCAACGCGAACCTGGTTTTGTAGCAGTTCCCCCACCGAACGCACGCGGCGATTACCCAAGTGGTCGATATCGTCTGTCGTCCCACCGTCAAACTCTAAATTGATTAGATAGGCTACTGCTGCCAAGATATCGGTGGTAGTGAGAACTCTCGTAGTATCAGGAACAGTCAAGCGCAGCTTCTTATTGAGCTTGTAGCGACCGACTCGACCCAGGTCATAACGCTTGGAGTCGAAAAAGCGTGATTCTAATAATTGCTGTCCACCGCTTACGGTAGGGGGCTCACCTGGACGTAGCTTGCGATACAGCTCTAGCAGCGCCTCTTCTTCGCTAGGATTGCCTTCTTTGTCCAGAGTTTTTTGATAGAAATCGGGATGACGAATACCGTCCAGAATTTCGTTATCGCTCAAGCCAATCGCCTTGAGCAACACTTGAGCCGAAAGTTTACGAGTCTTATCGATTCTGACCCAGACCAAACCGTTTTTGTCAGTCTCAAACTTTAGCCACGCGCCACGGTTAGGAATCAAAGACGCAGAGTAGGTACGACGACCATTTTTATCTGTTTCGGCTTTATAGTATACTCCAGGAGAACGCACAATCTGGTTAACAATTACCCTTTCTGCACCGTTGATAATAAAAGTGCCGCGATCCGTCATCAAAGGTAAATCGCCGACGAAAACCTCCATTTCCTTGATTTCACCACTTTCCTTGTCAATCAAGCGAGTGGGGACGTACACCTGGACGTTATAGGTACTGTCACGGCGTTTAGCCTCTTCCATGGAGTATTTCGGCTCTTTGAGGCGGTAGTTTTCCCCCATGAAGTGCAGCTCAAACTTGCCTGTATAGTCAGTAATGGGAGAGAAACTATTTAGTTCTTCGATTAATCCTTCTTCAAGAAACCAACGAAAGCTAGAACGTTGAATCTCAATCAGGTCTGGGAGCAGATTGTAAGTCAAATTAGTCATGAAGATGATAGTTGTGCGTACTGTGTTTTACTGGTTTGGCTGGTCGGTTTGCGTTTTTCTGCTTTTCTAAGGCTAATTAAATTAGCTAGAAAATCAGAAGCCCAAGAGCCGATTGAAGATAGCGTTGCTGCAAAACTTGATTTATTATCTAATAATTTAATTTAATGTTGAATAGCCGACAGGCATTGGCAGTAGTTTGAGCAGCGACAGTCTCTAGCGAAACTCCCCTTAGCTCTGATATATATTCTGCTACATAGCGAACATAAGCAGGTTCATTGGTCTTACCTCGCCTGGGTACAGGTGCGAGGAAAGGACAGTCGGTTTCAATCAATAGGCGATCGCTGGGAACGATTTTTGCTGCTGCTTGAACCTGTTTGGCATTTTTAAAGGTAACAATCCCGCTGTAGCTAATATAAAATCCCAAATCTAAAAACCACTGAGTTTCGATTTCGTTTCCTCCCCAACAGTGCATTACTCCCCTGACTGAACCCACCTGCTCCCAAAATTCAGTTAATAACTGTTTTAATTCAGCGGCAGCATCTCGACAATGGATAATTATGGGAAGATCAAGCTCTCTAGCTATCTTTAACTGCGCTTGTAAAGCTAAAACTTGCTGTTGGTGGTTATCTGCTTTATGAAGATCTAGTCCCGTTTCTCCAATCGCCACAACTCTGGTATCCGAGGCAGCCAAGGCTTTGATCTCCGTTGCCATATTTTCTTGCCACTTGTGAGCATCTAAGGGGTGCAAACCGATTGCAAACGACAATTCAGGGAAACGATCCGCAATGGACTGTATTCCCTGAAACTCCGTTGGTTCGACACATGAATGCACTAAATGAGCTACACCTGCTTCCTGCCAGCGTTGCCTTAACGAGGTCAAATTCCCTTGAAAAACATCAAAGTTGATGTGAACATGGGTATCTACTAACTGCATTTATACTTGGTGTATTACTTAGTTTTTTTTGCTCTAGCTATATAATTCTAGAAGATTAATATCTCTTAAAAGCAATAGTCATCAGCTTAATCCGACAATAAACTGCTATGCGGCGGTCGCTTGTTTGAGAACTCTAGCAAGGCGCGATTTCTTTCTTGCCCCATTATTACGATGTAGCACCTTACGCTTCACCGCCTTATCAATTTTGCTATAGGCTGCGGACATAGCCTGGTTTACAATCTCCATGTTTTCCGCAGAAGGCTCTGTTTTGTAAGCTTCTAACGCGCTAAAGTATTTTTTGGTCAGAGTCCTCACTGAAGATTTATAGGCTTTATTGCGGAGACGATTACGCTCTGCTGTTCTGATACGTTTTATTGCTGATTTAGAGTTAGCCACAGTTTTTTAAACAGAAATTGCTTTGTAATTAGTTAATTCGAAAATTACACATAGAATTGGACTTTACATCTTAGCAACTATAATTTACGTCTGTCAAGCAGTAAAAACGCGAGTCAGATTTACCAATATAAGCAAATGACCCAGGTATTCAGGTTAAGCTATAGAGGATAGTGGTTTTCTTACTGTGAAGATTCGTATAATAAATTAAGAAGTAGAAGCTCACTTCTGTATACAAGCTCAAATGGACATGGGGATCTCGATGCTGCGAATAATTGATGATCGGCAAACTGAGGCACAAGCAGAATTAAGACGTATCAGCGATCGCCATAATGGTGATGACGTTCAGGCTCAGGAAAAGGTGGTACGAGAAATTGTGACCAACGTGAAACAAAACGGCGATCGCGCACTCCTAGCATACACCGAAAAGTTTGATAGACAGGTTTATACTGCCGATCAGCTAAGAGTTAGAGGTGCAGATCTTGATGCTGCTTACCAACAGATTTCCAAAGATCTGCTGCGGGCGATTCAGATAGCCTGCCAGAATGTTGAGGCTTTTCACCGTCAGCGAGTCCCTAAGTCTTGGGTACAGTTTGCAGAAGATGAAGTGGTTTTGGGCAAGCGCTACACTCCAGTAGATCGAGCTGGGCTGTATGTTCCTGGTGGTAGAGCCTGTTATCCCAGCACCGTAATTATGAACGCCATTCCCGCCAAAGTAGCCCAAGTACCGCGCATGGTCATGGTTACACCTCCTGGGAAAGATGGCAAAATAAATCCAGCGGTATTGGTTGCAGCTCAAGAAGCGGGAGTTGAAGAAATCTATCGAGTTGGTGGCGCGCAAGCAGTCAGCGCTCTGGCTTATGGTACAGAAACGATTCCCAAAGTGGATGTAATCACTGGACCAGGAAATATTTACGTCACCCTCGCTAAGAAAATGGTTTATGGCACGGTGGGCATAGACTCTTTGGCAGGGCCTTCAGAAGTCTTGGTAATTGCTGATGCACAGGCAAATCCCGTATACGTAGCGGCAGATATGCTGGCTCAGGCAGAACATGACCCACTAGCGGCGGCAATTCTGATTACTACCAGCAGTGAACTAGCCCTAGCTGTACAGCAAGAGGTGACAAAGCAGCTTGAGGATCATCCCCGCAAGATTCTGACAGAAAAAGCGATCGCCCATTATGGTTTGGTAGTTGTCGTAGATTCTTTAGCTAAAGCAGCAGAACTGTCAAACATCTTTGCTCCCGAACACTTAGAGCTAGAAATAGCCGAGCCATGGGAGCTAATCGAACAAATTCGCCACGCAGGAGCTATTTTCCTGGGCAATTCAACTCCCGAAGCAACTGGTGATTATTTAGCTGGGCCAAATCACACCTTACCAACATCAGGGGCGGCTCGTTATGCTTCAGCTTTAGGAGTTGAAACTTTTATGAAGCACTCTAGTCTAATTCAATATTCCTCTACTGCCCTCAAGAAAATGTCTAGCACCATTCAAATTTTGGCTCAGGCAGAAGGCTTGCCCTCCCACGCTAATTCAGTCAAGTTCCGAACCGAGTAAGCAGTTAGATAAGTTTAGATAGTTGATTTGACTCGGGTTGCAGTCTTTTTAGTGTTTAATTTTAGCTGTTGTTGTCACTAGTTAAATTTAATCTGCTATAATTCATATTCGTTAGCTCAAAGAAACGACTTGGAGAGGTGGCTGAGCGGTTGAAAGCGGCTCCCTGCTAAGGAGTTATGGGGTGTAAACTTCATCGGGGGTTCGAATCCCCCCCTCTCCGTACTAAGTGACAAAGCAATAAGTGGTGTAAGCAGTTATCTAGATAGGTAGTCCTGGTTAACAATGGGACTGGTTAAACCTATAGGAAAAATGTTTTTTTGCCATCTCATAATTATTAAGGCTGAACATATTTGTTTTTTCGAGTACAATTCCAAGCTATTACGCTCTGTCTGGAATTGGAGGAAATTTAAGCATGAAAATTTTAAGCTGGAAATCAAATAAAGGCGATCGCCTGACTGGTAAAAGCCTCTCAAACTCCCATCTGATGTTAGCTTTGATGTCTTTAAGCGCATGGGTTCTTTTGACCTCATGTCAAGGCGGAGAAACCACAGGTAGCGGTAATGGCAATGGCAATGGTCTGAAGCTTGGAACTTTAGCCCCCACCACAGGAGATCTCTCCTCAATTGGGCAAAACTGGCCGGCAGCAGTACAGCTAGCGGTTGATACCATCAACGGTTGCGGCGGTGTAAATGAAGCACAGGTGAGCTTGGTTACAGAAGATAGTCAGACAGACCCCAGCGCGGGCAGTAGTGCGATGACGAAGCTAGCTGAAGTAGATCAGGTTGCTGGAGTAGTCGGCGCATTTGCCAGTAGCGTATCGGGTGCAGCCGTTGATGTCGCAGTACGTAATAAGATAATGATGGTGTCTCCTGGTAGTACGAGTCCTGTATTTACTGAACGGGCAGCAAGTGGTGAATTACAAGGCTTTTGGGCGCGGACTGCCCCCCCAGATACTTACCAATCTCAAGCATTAGCAGCATTGGCAGAAAAGCAGGGATTTAAAAATGTGGCAACTGTCGCGATTAACAACGACTACGGTGTCGGTTTTGAAGAACAGTTTGTTAAAGCCTTCAAAGATCGCGGCGGCAATATCGTCGGCAACCCTGTACGTTACGACCCGAAAGCAGCCACCCTTGATAGTGAGGCAAAAGCTGCTTTTGACGACCAGCCTGATGCCGTAGCTGGGGTATTGTATGCGGAAACTGGCAGCGTCTTGCTTAAGTCAGCTTTTGAACAGGGATTGAGTGATGGTGTAACTGTGCTGTTGACCGATGGTGTTTATTCCGATGACTTTATTACCCAGGTAGGCAAAACAGCCGATGGTAAGTCAATTATCGCGGGGGCGTTGGGTACTGTACCTGGAGCAAATGGTTCAGCCTTAGCAGACTTCACGGCTCTGTGGGAAGAGAAAGTAGGCAAAGAGTTAACGGCTTTTGTCCCTCACAACTGGGATGCCGCCGTGTTGATGATGCTAGCCGCAGAAGCCAGCGATGCTAATACAGGAGAAGGTATTAAAGGTAAGATTTTGGAGGTTGCTAACGCTCCAGGAACAGAAGTGAGTGATGCCTGTGAAGCAATAGAGCTAGTGCGTAATGGTGAGGATATTAATTTTCAAGGAGCAAGCGGTAACGTCGATATTGACTCCAACGGAGATGTTGTTGGTGGCTATGATGTTTGGCAGGTAGGAGAAGACGGTAGCCTGAGTGTAATTGATAATGTCAACCCTGTTGCCGATAAGTAGATGAGGATTGATCGCTGTTTCTAGTAATCAGGACAGCGATCGCTATTTCTTGGAGAAAGCTAAGAGCAGCAAAAAGTAAAGGCTTACTGGCTCAGAGAAATCTTAAAGTTGCTGAAATTATAAAAGTTTAAGATTGAGCATGTTGCAAATCAACCCTAAATCAAACTAAGCTAAAAATCGATAGGGAGCAAAAAATCTAGCTAAGTTTTTTATGTGCATCGAGAAACTGCCCTATCGCTCAAACTATTGCCGTTTTAATTAAATTCTTTGCCCGAAGCAGCTTCTAGCAAACGAACACTATAAATTATGATCTTGAAACAAATAATTTCTCAAATTAAGCATTTCTTACCTGCGCCTGAAGTTCATGCTCACTGTGATGGTCCTTGCGGTGTTTACGATCCTGCCTCAGCTCGCGTTACAGCGGAAGCGGTAGTTTCCATGACTAAAAAAATTCAGGCTCTAGAAGAGCCTTCTAATGATGATCACGCAGCTATGGTTGCCTATCACAATACTTTGTCTCGTTATATAGCGGTTAAAGAAGAACAGGCTCAAAAAACTAAAGAGGATTTGTTGATTCTGTGGACAGACTACTTTAAGCCTGTACACCTAGAGAAATATCCCGATCTACACGATACTTTCTGGAAAGCAGCTAAACTTTGCTCTGCTTGTAAAGTAGAAGTTAGTACTGCTCACGCTGGTGAGCTGATGGAAGCAGTAGAGAAAATTCACAATATCTTCTGGGAAACTAAAGGACGTGATGTTAGCTTTGTTAAAGCAAGCTAGTTGTTTCAGCTAAGTTCCAAAATTATTTTTTTGAGGTGAGTTAATTACAGCTAACTCACCTTTTTGCTGTTTGTTCTGACTGTAAAAGTAGCGATTGGCGAACAAGCAAGATCAACACAAATTTAAACTATTTATGTATTTATTTTCATGTATAATTATATATTTGGAGATATTTCATAACTGTAAACTAGAGAGGAAATAATATATGTCTCGCTATAGAGGTCCGCGTCTGCGGATCGTTCGTCGTTTAGGCGAATTACCTGGTCTAACTAGAAAGAGCGCCCGTAAGGCTTATCCCCCTGGACAACATGGTCAAAGCCGTCGTAAACGTTCTGAGTACGCTATTCGTCTTGAAGAAAAGCAAAAACTACGCTTTAACTATGGCGTTACCGAAAAGCAGCTAGTACGTTATGTCCGTAAAGCTCGTCGCGTAGCGGGTTCAACAGGACAAACTCTACTAGAATTACTAGAGATGCGTCTGGACAATACAATTTTTCGTTTAGGCATGGCGGGTACTATCCCTGCGGCTCGCCAATTAGTTAATCACGGACATATTACAATTAATGGTCGCGTGGTTAACGTTGCTAGCTACCAGTGTCGTCCTGGAGACATAATCAAGGTCAGAGATCGCGATCGCTCGCGTAAGCTAGTAGAAACTAACATGGAATATCCTGGTTTAGCTAATTTACCTAGCCACCTGGAATTTGATAAAGCGGCTTTGACTGGCAAAGTCAACGGCACAATTGAACGAGAATGGGTCGCACTTCAGGTTAATGAACTACTTGTAGTTGAGTACTATTCCCGAATGGCTTAAGAGATTTGGGTTATTTTTGGGAAACTTTGAGCTAATAGCTTTTTGATTGTGGCTATTAGCTTTTAAGTTTTAAGTTTTCGATTTGCCTCTAGAATCTAAATTATTATTCACCAACGCTCATATTTCCTTTTCATATCATCGACATCATCGACTCAGGTGATATTTAATTGATGTCATAATAAACTTGCTAAAATAGTTCATGGCAAGTAGTGTAGAGATTCGCCATGAACTATTTTAGCAAGTTTATTATGACATCAATTAAATATCACCTGAGTCGATGATGTCGATGATATGAAAAGGAAATATGAGCGTTGGTGA
>JBCCNG010000003.1:0-28667 GCA_039025955.1 Cyanobacteria bacterium P01_C01_bin.72
CCAACATCAAGATAACCCAGGCATATAGCACCCAGCACAGCCGTTCAACCCTAACCCAAAAATGAGTCAAAACAGTCATTGCTACTGTACCCACTAGAGTCAATATCGACCAGAAAACCGCTTGAGTCATCCAGTTTATGGGCGCAAACTGTGCTGTAAAAAAGATTAGGGCAGTAATTAAGCCCCAGACAACAAAAACCTGATCAATTCTGGTATAGATGCTGCTAAATAAAGTCTTATTTCTAATTTCTAGCTTTAACCTCAACAATCCCTGACGATCTTGGAAATCTAAAGCGTGTTGCTTACGACGGATAATAGGAGAGCTAGAATTAAACAAATGCATTATGCTGTATCTTTTGTAAAGAAACAAGTTATATAACTTTAGATGGGTTTATTTTTCTTTACAATTATATATCTATCATGCCCAATGTGAATTAGATTCGAAGAAAGAGTGACAAACTGAAAAGTAAGAACATCAATAGAAAAACGATATTCACATTAGACTTGACTAATAACTGATACCAATAGCTGTTGATGAACCTTAGCTTGCTCAACCAGAGATTTAATCTTGGGCGACTCTATACTTTGTTGTTGCTGATAATGCTGTAACCAAGCTTGGGTGAGCGCTGATGCTGGAGGTAAATTTGCTAGTTCATAACCAGGGATGTCAACTTCTGTCATTAGCTGAGTAACCTTGGGATCGTAACTCAGGGCAAAACAGCTACAGCCCTCGGCTGCTGCCATAATTAGGCTGTGTAGACGCATGCCGATCACCATTTTGACTGACTTGAATAATCCTTTTAACTGTCTGGGATTGGGAATTGAGAGAATAGTCCGCTCTTGCTTTAACTGAGTGGCAATCTTTTCGGCGATCGCCTGATCTTGAGCTGGTTGGAAGGGAATGAGTAAAATAAAGCTATTGCTCTGTGCCTGAAAGTCTTTAATTGCCTGAATTAGAGCTTCCAGCCTTGGAGAAGTTAGTAAGGGATGAGAGCGCAAAATGACCGCCACAATCGGTTTGGGGGTATCGGGTAGGGCGGGGGGAGTATCGCTAGCCAATGCCCAAACAGGATCGGGGGCAATTACGGGATTAATCTGCCAGCTATGGAGTAACTCAGCCGAGGCATTATCCCTGACGCTAATGCCATCACAGCCGAACAATACCTGTTTAGTTAACCAGCGGGTAAACGAGCGATTGAGAGGTCCTATACCCTGCGCCCAGGCGATGGTTTTTAATCCTCTTTGCTGTGCTAATGCCATTAATCCTGCGTAGTAAATCGGGCTAGCCAAGCTAGTACTATCCTGCATCAAACTACCTCCGCCCCAAATAAATACATCCGACTGCTGGAGCGCTTTTAAGAGAATAATGGTAGACTTGCGATCGCAACTTACTACGTCGTAACTTTTCTTTGTAGCCTGGGGATTACCAGATAAGACGATTGGCTCAACCGATTCGGGCAGCATTTGTAACAGTGACATCAATAATGCTTCATCTCCTGCATTACCCATGCCATAATAGCCACACAATACTGCTCTGATAGGACTCATTTATTTTGTTAACTTGATGGTGTTGAGTTGAAGATAGCATTGTTTTTGATACAGCGCATTTGCGTCTGTAGCCCTAAGCTTTAAAGAAAAGATTAGCATTTCTTACTTTTTACTTCTTAACTTCTGACCAATGGATAATCTTATTGTTGATCGCGCCCTGGTTCAATATCAATCGAGTTTAGATAATCTACTAAAACACCTTCAGGTATTTGCCACCGAGATTAATAATACTCAGTTACAGGTAACTATTCGTAATTTACGCGCCAACATCAACGAGCCGTTTTTGTTTGTGGTGGTAGGAGAAGTAAAAGCGGGTAAAAGTAGTTTTATCAATGCTTTATTGCAGGCAGATATTTGTAAAACTGCTGCCGATCCCTGTACGGATGTGATTCAGCAGCTTGTCTATAGTGAAGAGCCGTTTAAGCAGCCAGTAAATCAATATTTACGCCAGATTGGCTTACCGAATGACATTCTTAAATCTCTCTCAGTAGTAGATACTCCTGGGACAAATACCATTGTCGAAAACCATCAGGAAATTACTAAAGAGTTTATCCCTAACAGCGATCTGATTTTCTTTGTTTTCTTTGCTAAAAATCCCTATACTCGTAGTGCTTGGGATTTATTGAACTATGTAAATAGTGAATGGCGTAAGAAGGTAGTTTTTGTGCTTCAGCAGGCTGATTTAGCTAAACCTGAAGAATTAGCGAAGAATAAGGAAAAGCTGGCAGAACTAGCGATTCAAAAGGGCATTCAGTCTCCTATAGTTTTTGCTACCTCTGTGGAGTGGGAAGTAAATGACCAACAGGATATCAGCGGTTTTCAAGAGGTCAGAAATTATATTCGGCAAACCCTTAAAGATGGCAGCAGCAAAAAACTGAAGCTTCAGGGAGTGAGAAAAACTAGCGAGCAGATTATCGATCTGCTGAGAAAAGATTTAGCAAGTGTACAGCAGCAGCTAATTAAAGATCAGGCAATTGTCAGTAAGATCAAAAGCAAGCTGTCACAAAACAAGCGTCAGTCAGGTTTTGAATTAGAATCTTTGATCAATCGACTCTTAAACAAGTACGATACCATTACCGCCAGAGTCAAGACAGAATTTCGCGAACAGCTATCCTTATTCACTCTTGTCAAAGGTTCATTTGCCGTCTTGTTTCGCACCAAAAAATCTGCCCCTACCTGGATGGATGAGCTAAAGCAAAGCTGCGAAAACGAACTTAAAGCCTCTTTGGGAGAAATATCTCAAGACGGGATTAAGCACTTCGTTGGTGGGATTCGCGATTTGCTCCAAAGTTTGATCGACGATCTCCAGGATATTAAAGTTAATCAGGTAACGACTAATGCGATCGCTATTAATACTATAGAAAGTCGTCAGGAAATAGTCGAGGATGTACAGCAGAAAGTAGCCACCTTGCTGGATGATAAAAGCTTTCTTCACTCCATCGAATCTGTTAATGCTAGCGTTGCCCCTCGGTTTCTGGGTGGTGGAGCGGCTACCGTAGCAGGCACGGCGATCGCCGCTTTTACAGAAATAGTATTATTGGATATTATCGGCACTGCTTTTGCAGGAGTCGGCTTACTGTTTGCCGGCGGCACTTTAGTTTTGAAAAAGCGCAAGATTATTAAGCAGTTTGAGGACAAGCTAGATAATGAAAAAGCCCGTTTTGAAAGCGAGCTCTCGGCTAAATTGAATTCCAAATTAGATATTATCTACGAAGAAATTGAGCGTAACTTCACCAATATTTATAGTTACGTTGCGGAAGAGGAGCAAAAGATTTTGCCTTTAGTCGATCAATTTGAACAGATCGAACAAGAAGCCCGTCAATTAACGGTTAAGAACTAATTATACGGGGTAATCAATATTAGATACTCATGCTTTTTTGAATAGTATAGTGTAAGCCTAAACTCATTAGAGGATATCTGAAAAGTCTCAATTGCTACTCGATAGTAAATTTAGTCCAATGAAATCACAATGGTTTTCACCTTATTATCTAAGTATGAAATACGATTCTGAAGTGACCAAATTTACTTTTCAGACAACCTCTTACTTACGGCGATCGCCAATCCTAAAATGCCGATCATAAAATAAGGTGAACCTTATCACCTTATTAGTAAAAAACATTAATACTTTGCGGGAACGAAATTCTGAGTTTCCAGAGGAGGTCGTTCGTAATCAATCGCTTTTTGTCGCGGCGGTAATTCAATTTTTTCGGGAGGCAAATCTTTGTAAGGAATTGTTTTTAATAGATGATTAATAAAGTTGAGTCTCGCTCTTTTCTTATCGTCCGCATCCACTACATTCCAAGGAGATTCGGGGATATCTGTTGCGGCAAACATATCATCTTTGGCTCTAGAATAATCAACCCACTTTTCTCTTGCTTTCAAATCCATGGGGCTAATTTTCCAGCGTTTTGTGGGATCATTAATTCTGTCTTGAAAACGTTTTTCCTGTTCCTTATCGCTAACAGAAAACCAATATTTAATCAGGATAATACCTGATCGCTGGATCATAATTTCAAACTGAGGACAGGAGCGCATAAACTCGTTATATTCGTCATAGGTACAAAAACCCATCACCTTTTCTACTCCAGCGCGGTTATACCAACTGCGGTCAAATAAGACTATTTCTCCTGCGGCGGGAAAATGCGCCACGTATCTTTGGAAATACCACTGAGTTTTTTCGCGATCGCTGGGAGTACCCAAAGCCACTACCTTACAAATACGCGGATTGAGAGTTTCACTAATACGCTTGATTGCACCACCCTTTCCCGCAGCATCTCGCCCCTCAAACAGCACGATTACCTTCAGCCCTTTATGCTTTACCCATCGCTGAAGTTTGACTAATTCTATTTGTAATTTAGCTAATTCCCTTTCGTACTCTTTTTTGCTAATTTTTTTCTTAGACTTGCTAGATTTCCCGTTTTGAGAATGATTTTTTTTACCCATGATTGCCTTGCTCTATTTACATTGCTTCTTGGCACCTATAGCAATTCATAGAACCAAAATTATCTAGAGCAACCGACTTTAGCTATATCTTAAGAATGGCAATTAATTTTTGTGAATTAAATATTTATTGAGCGTTTTGTAATTTTAAATGAGTTTAAAATCTAGTTTTGCCAATTTTGAAGTATGCCAAAAAGATGAAAAAGCTTCATTTAGCAATTTCAACTCAGAATATTGCCGAGACAATTAAGGACTACAGCGCTCGCTTTGGTGAGCCACCTTGTTTAGTTATTGCTCAAGAATATGCACTGTGGCGCACTGATACTTTAAACGTATCTATCCGTAAAGACGAGTCTGTCGCCTCTGGGACTATAAGACATTTAGGCTGGGAAGATGCCGCCGCGTCATCTATGTCGGCGGAAGTTGATGTTAACGGCATTATCTGGGAAAACTTTACCGCTGAACAACAGGCTGCTGAAATCAATCAGATTTGGTCGCAAGCTAATTATCAACCTCGACCCTAGCTATCATATTTCCTTAAGGATTCTGGCTGATACTGATACTGGAGATTTATATTAACATCGATATATCAAAATCAATCTTGGGTTTTCAAGCCGTCAGTTTAAAGTGGGTCGAGGAGAAAAAAATTGACAGACACAGCCGCAATTCAAACTAAAGTAGAACAAGCTAAAGTAAAACAAGCGATTGCCCAAAGCCAAAAATATTTATTGTCAATTCAAGCATCTGAAGGTTACTGGTGTGCGGAATTAGAATCTAACGTTACCATTACCGCTGAAGCTATTCTCTTACACAAGATTTGGGGTACGGATAAAACTCGACCTCTGGATAAAGCAGAAGCCTACTTGCGATCGCAGCAGCGGGAACATGGTGGTTGGGAACTATACTACGGTGATGGTGGAGAACTTTCAACCACCGTAGAAGCATATATGGCATTGCGTCTGTTGGGAGTCGATCCAGCAGATCCCGTACTGATTCAGGCAAAAAAATTTATTCTCCAGCGGGGAGGCATTAGTAAAACTCGCATCTTTACCAAAATGCACTTAGCCTTAATTGGCTGCTATGAATGGCGTGGTTTACCCTCAATTCCCCCGTCCATTATGCTGTTGCCCGACGAGTCCCCTTTTACCATCTACGAGATGTCTAGCTGGGCAAGAGGCAGCACTGTTCCTTTGTTAATTGTCTTTGATCACAAACCTGTTTTTCAGCTAGATCCGCCAGTTCATTTAGATGAGCTATATGCTGAAGGCGTGGCAAATGTGCGCTATGAAATACCCCGTAGCAATGACTGGACGGATATTTTTATCGCTTTTGATGATGCGTTCAAGCTGGCGGAAAATTTAAACCTTGTGCCTTGGCGGTCAGAGGGTCTTGCGGCGGCAGAAAAATGGGTATTAGACAGACAAGAAGCCACGGGAGATTGGGGCGGCATTATCCCCGCTATGCTCAATTCTCTTTTAGCACTCAAGAGCTTAGACTACAACGTTAACGACCCCGTAATTCAAAGAGGTCTGACCGCAATCGATAATTTTGCGATTGAGACAGAAGATAGCTATCGAATTCAACCCTGTGTCTCTCCTGTGTGGGATACAGCCTGGTGTTTGCGCGCCCTAGCTGAGTCGGGCATTGCCAAAGATAATCCTGCCCTAGTTAAAGCGGGAGAATGGCTATTAGAAAAGCAAATTTTAGATTACGGAGACTGGGCTGTCAAAAATAGGGGCGTGACCCCTGGAGGCTGGGCATTTGAATATGACAATCGCTTCTATCCTGATCTAGACGATTCAGCAGTAGTGGTGATGGGACTGTCGCAAATCGAGTTACCCAATGAAGCACAAAAACAGCAGGCGATCGCTCGTTGTCTCAACTGGATGGCATCGATGCAGTGTAAACCAGGCGGCTGGGCGGCTTTTGACCTAGATAACGACCAGGACTGGCTCAACCTCATCCCCTATGGCGACTTAAAAGCCATGATCGACCCTAATACTGCCGACGTTACCGCCAGAGTCCTAGAAATGCTGGGGGAATGCAATCTCTCCATGGAGGATAGAAGAGTACAAAAAGCGATCGCCTATTTAACAAAAGAGCAAGAAACCGATGGCAGTTGGTTTGGTCGCTGGGGAGTGAACTATATCTACGGTACAAGTGGTGTTTTAGCCGCTTTAAGCCTAATCGACCCAATCCGTTGCCATGGGCAGATAGAACGTGGTGCAGCTTGGTTAGTCAATTGCCAAAATGCCGATGGCGGTTGGGGTGAAACCTGCGCCAGCTACAACGATCCTAGTCTCAAGGGGACAGGAATTAGTACCGCTTCCCAGACAGCCTGGGCTTTGCTCGGGATTATGGCAGCTATGGAAGGAACAAAGTTTACAGGACATGTTGCGGTTAAACGGGGCATCGAATACCTACTGAACACACAGCAACCTGATGGCACATGGGACGAAGCTCAATTCACAGGTACAGGTTTTCCCTGTCATTTTTATCTCAAATATCACCTTTATCAGCAATATTTCCCCCTCCAGGTACTAGCTAGATATGCTAAGTCACTTAACATTTAACATTTACCATTTGACAAAAATTGTAGATCTTTAACCTGTCCCCAGTCCCTAATCGGCTTTATTCTCCCGCATCAATTTAACAAAATCCTCAAATAAATAATCCGCATCATGGGGGCCAGGACTAGCTTCTGGGTGATACTGCACTGAGAAAAAGGGCAGGGTTTTGTGGCGTAAACCAGCAACGGTTCTGTCATTCAAGTTTAGGTGAGTAATCTCTACATCTGCTCCCAAAGATTTTTCGGCGATCGCAAATCCATGATTCTGACTGGTAATTTCAATTTGCTTTTGCAGTCCTGCGGGCTGGTTTAAACCCCGATGTCCAAACTTAAGTTTGAAGGTTTCCGCACCGAGAGATAAACCCAAGATCTGATGACCCATACAGATGCCGAAGGTGGGTTTAGCTGCCGCTAGCAATTCCTTCGTTACGGCAATTCCTTCTGTTACCGCCGCAGGATCTCCAGGGCCATTAGAGAGAAAAATACCGTCAGGATTAAGGGCAAGAATTTCTGCACTGGGAGTATTGGCAGGAACAACAATTACTTTACATCCATAGCTAGCCAAACGCCGCAGAATATTACGCTTAACTCCAAAATCGATCGCCACTACCGTCAGTGGCTCATCTTGGCTGACTCCCGGGGCAAATTCCCACTCAGATTCTGTTGCTCCCGACCATTGATATATCTCTTTGGTGGTCACTTCCTTGACCAAGTTCAATCCTGTCATATCGGGGGCTTGAAGAACGAGTTCTAGAAGCTTTTCGGGATCGAGAATTTCTGTAGAAACACCGCCATTAATCGCCCCGTAGTCCCGCAGTTTACGAGTCAGCGATCTCGTATCAATGCCGTATATCCCAGGGATTTGGCGCTCTTGTAAATATTCAGGTAGAGATTGGGTTGAGCGCCAGTTGCTAGGACGATATGTAACGTTGCGGGCAATTACCGCCTTTGCTTGAACTGTGCTTGATTCCTCATCATCAGGATTAACTCCTGTGTTACCTAATTCGGGATAAGTAAAAGTAATAATCTGACCCGAGTAGCTAGGATCGGTCAAGACCTCTTGATATCCTGTCATGCCTGTATTGAATACAACTTCGCCGACTGTCGTACCTGCCGCACCAAAAGACCAGCCACGATAGGTTGTTCCATCAGCCAATACCAGTAAAGCTGGTTGAGCGTCGGGCTTAAGCATATTTACCATTGAGTCTTCGATCCTAACTTAAGTATTGTTGCAATCATTAAATAATTTATCAGCTATTAGCAATTATTCAGATGAATAATTTCTTTAAGAAACTACGAGAAAATTGTCGCCATAACTGTAATTAACGTTACCAAGTTCAACCCAACAAGATAGACTATTGGGGGTGAATCATTATGTTGCTGATTTAATGTCTATTTTCTTAGATCAAGCAATATCGGGGTAATAATTGATATCCTGAGTAACAGCAAAGCCCTACTAGCACGAGTTCGATTGAGAAAGCATGAGTCCTAGAAAACTAACCGAAGACGATAAGCAAGAAATTCTTGAGCAATATCGTAATTCTGAAGCAACAACTTCTACCCTGGCGAAAAGTTTTGAGGTTAGTAGTTCTACGATCAGCCGCTTTTTAAAGAATAAATTAACTACTGTTGAATACGAAGACCTGATTCAGCAGAAGCGTCTGGCTCGCACTCCCAGAGGGGAAAAGTCCCAAAAATCTGCTAAAAAAAGCGCCAAAAAGACCAAAACAAGGAAAAAAGAGACAGCTACCAAAGGTATTACAGACAAACCTGAATCTAAAACCAGACGAAAGAGAACTAAAAAAGAGATCGCCGAAGAGAATGCTATGCCTGAATTGGCAACGGCGGAAATTCGACCGCAGGATACAGTTGAATCTAGTACATCAGAAACTAATAAGCCAGAAACTAAGACTCGCCGTCGTCGCCGTTCTTCCTCCCGGGCAACGGAGATAACCGCAGAAACTGTAGAGACTCAAGAAGCTTCAGAGACTCCCGAAACCCCTCCCGAAGTGTCTCAGCTAGAGCTGGAGACGGATTCAGTGACTTCACCAAGCAAAACTCGTCGCCGTCGTCGTTCTAGCTCACGGGCGGCGGAGATAGCCGCAGCTACTCCCGAAATTTCCGAAGTTTCTCCCGAAGATTCTTCGTTAGAGCCAGGATTAGACTCAGCCAAGCTAGTTGTAGATCAGCCCAAGAGCGAATCAGAAATTGAGGCGATTGGCAAACGAGATCGCCTGATTCTTAAAAGCGATCGCCTCGAAGAAGAAGACGAGGACGAAGACGAAATGGATCTCCAAGCCTTAACTGAGATGTTGGGAGAAGATCTCGAAGATATCAACGATGATGAGGATGATGAGGATGAAGATGACTGGGATGAAGAAGATGATTCTGACTATTCCGCTGCAACCTCCGACTTGAGCGATATTCAAATTTTGCCCCTGTCTGAAGCTTCTCTCCCCAGGACTTGCTATCTGGTAATTGATCGCTCGGCGGAATTGATTGTCAAACCTTTAGCTGAATTTGCCGATCTCGGAGCGATTCCTGATACAGAAACCAGTCAAAAGACTTTACCTGTCTTTGATAATCATCGGATTGCCAAACGCTTTTCTCATCGTCGTGAACGAGTGATTAAAGTTCCCGATGGTCGTATGCTGCAAAAAACTTCCCACCACCTGCAAGATAAGGGCATTACACGCCTCCTAATTGATGGTCATATTTATTCCTTGTCTCAATAATTCTTGTCTCAATGATTAAGGTTCAATTAATCAACAAAATACAAAATATATGAAGATTAATTAATCTCAGACCATGAATATCAGAATACTGGGAAAAAATTACTATTCTATAGCTAAGGCGGTGTTTGCCCGTAACCATACAAACATCTATCTTTGGTAACTCCTCTTAAAACCGATCTTAAAAACTTGCTTCTGGCGATCGCCAGAACTGCATCCAGCTAAAGTCATAGCTCAGAAAAACTTATGAACAGAGAACAGCTACTCGGATTTTATGAGCAGGGTTATCGCAACTTTATGGGAGTAGATTTAACTGGGGTTGATCTATCAGAAGTCATGCTGATTGGGGTCAATCTACAAGGAGCAAATCTGATGGGGTCAAACCTGAGCCGAACTTTTTTAACCAAGTCTGATTTGAGTCAGGCGACTCTCAACTGGGCAGATCTCAGCTTTGCCAAGATGAGCGAAATAAATTTATTCCAGGCAGATTTGACTAAAGCCAACTTAAGTGGCGCTTTTATGGTCAAATCCCAGCTTATCGATGCCCAGCTTAGTGGAGCAAACTTAGCCAATACTAACTTAAGAGCAGCAAATCTTTTAGGCGCAAATCTTTGTGGCGCGAGACTACCTAAAGTTAATCTAAGACAGGCAAACCTAAATCACACCAATCTTAAGTGGGCAGATTTGACACAGGGAAGATTAACGGGAGCACAGCTACAGGGTAGTCAGTTAACGGGAGTTAACTTAAGCCAGACGTTTCTAATTGATGTTGATCTCAGCAGTACTGATTTAGCAAGAATTGACTTTAGTCATGCAAGATTAACTAGAGCTAATTTGAGCAACTGCAATCTGAGCTATGCGAATTTAGAAGCAGCTCAACTGAGAAATGCTAACCTTAACTGTGCCGATCTTACTGGCGCTAATTTAACTGCCTGTCAGTTGCGCCGAGGAAACTTGGATCACGCTACCTTAACCCGGGTTGACCTAACCGATGCAGATTTACGAGATTCTTCTCTCAGGCAGGCAAACTTAAGTAATGTCAATCTGACTCATACTGATTTAGCTGGTGCTAACATTGAAGCGGCAGTTTTCGATCCCACCTTTACCGAATACATTTTGGCTAATCCAGCTCAGTTTTTTAAGCCCGACCAAGCAACCACATTAGTTGAATCCCCTACCCAAGAAATCCAAATGGCTTAATCTCAGAAATTCTGCCACTTTTTTCTGTTAGTTTTTCTACGTCTAATTTCCCGATGTCAAATTTTTATGTCAAACCCTAACTATGGAGTAGTCTTGGTAACGGTAGCTTCTTTATCCGCAGGGAGAGAGATCGCCGCAGAGTTAATTGAAGCTAAACTTGCTGCCTGTGTTAATCTGTTTCCCATCGAATCGATTTATCTTTGGCAAGATAAAATTAATCAGGACTCGGAATATCAGCTAATTATCAAAACCGACCTCAATAAATTTGCTCAATTAAGCGCCAAAATTAAAACACTTCATAGTTATGAAGTGCCAGAAATTATTGCCCTCCCAATTATCCATGGCTCGGAGGCTTATCTTACTTGGTTAGGAAATAGCTTACAAAATTAGCCAGGCAATGTTGGGAGATAAATTTATAATCCGTTAGTCATCGTAACGAATAATATCATCGTCCCCCAAGTACTCACCATTTTGCACTTCAATCATTACCAACGGAATAACTCCTGGGTTTTCAACTCGGTGAGCCGTATTCATCGGTACGTATGTAGACTGGTTGGTCATAACTAGAGTTTCTTTGCCGTCGCAGATTACCTTGGCAGTTCCTGAGACTACAATCCAATGCTCGCTGCGATGATAGTGCATCTGGGTACTCATATGCCCCCCAGGATTAATCTCAATTTTATTAATACAGTATCTTTGCCCCTGATCCAGATTTTTGACTTTACCATAGGGGGGGTTGCGAACCGCGTCGTCTTTGGGTTTTGTAACCACAGAATTTTTGTTTTGACTGTTATCTTGACTCATATTATCAAATCCAGACTGTCGTATTCCTTCTCCAGTTTAGATAAACATTACGCCTTCAGCTACCTAAATTTTTTTTGCTTTGTAGGTGTAGTAATTACCAAAGATCCCGACCGTTGCTACCTGATATTTGGGGAGAGGATTCGGGAGAGATAAATCTCCTTGATAAAGACTGAAAAGATAAAAATTTTCGCGCTCTGTTTGCATAGCGATCGCTTCAGCCAAATAAGGACTAGCCGTACCCAGTAAAATATGACACTGACTTTCCAGCCAGACTCCTAAGTCTGCGGCTACCTGAGCGCAAATCTGGTCTTTTAACTCTGTCTTGATTTTGGCATCAACATATTGCCGATAACCTGCCTCACCAGGATTGGTTGCTAAAGCGATCGCCCCAATCCCTCCAGCGATAATTCCCGCTACACCTTGTTTATTTATTGTCATATATTTCAAGAACACTTCTTTGCATGATAAATTATGAGCGTAAAATGCCGAGTAATGGTGTTATAATACCTAAGCGATATACATGGCGGGCGTAGCCAAGTGGTTAAGGCAGTGGTTTGTGGTACCACCATTCGTGGGTTCAAGTCCCATCGTCCGCCCTTTTGATTTGATTTAATTGAGAGACTGGCTAATTTTCCCTCTACAAAATAGCTGAAAATTATCTTATCTCTAAAATCATTTGGAGATTGCTATTGGCAAGCGGACTGCTTTTAATTTGTGTCATAAGTCTAATACACAACTACAGTTTGTCACCAATGGTTGTCAGCTAACAGTCAATTACTATAGATTGCGTTCGTTGTTTTACATAACGCTAAATGCAGATTGAACCTTATCTGGATGGCGGTCGCCATATCCAAGTCTGAATTCGTGAAAATATTTCCGGAGCAGAGAGCAATTGACAAACAATACAAGACATTAAGTTGTCGCAAATGACTAACAGCTTGTACAAAATCATTTTTTTGGGTGTTACTCAAATCAAATTTTCGGGAACTATAAATCTGTCTATGTTTGTTGATAGTAGTTATTCGTTAATAAAAAATTTGAGAAAAGTCAAATAATGTCTGCGAAAAAATATAATCCCTATCAGCTTATTTCTATTCTTGATTCTTTATTCAAAAAGAACAGTAATGGAATTTTGAGCTTAACAACCCAGGTTGATACTTGGCAAAAGCAGAGATCCTGCGTCTTCGTATTACGCAACGGTGCTTTAGTCTACGGTGGTACGCAAGTTCCCAAGGCTATAGAACTATCCCGCCGACTGGGAGAGGCTCTCAAGCCCAATCTGATTAAAGCGGCCCTGGCAGTAGCAGTAGAAAGATCAACCAAGTCTAATTCAGCGGTAGAGTTGCTAGAAATGTTGATCCGCATGAGAGTTTTTACCTGGCAGGAAGTAGAAGCTCTGATGAATACCAAAGTTTTACTGATTATTGAAAAAATTATTGCTCATCCTGGAGAGGCAGAATGGCTTGCCAACGATAGCGATTTAGATCTGAGCTATGGTCAAGACCGCCACGGTTTGAACTGGGCAGATATTGAGGGAGAATTAAAGCATCGACGACAAATTTGGCAGGGTTATGCACCGCAAATTCCCAGCATGGATGCAATTCCCGTAGTTACAACTCAGCAGTTGAGATTAATTGATAATCCACAAGTGGCAGATCATTTTCAAAAATCGGTTGATGGTCAAAGAACTTTAGTCGATATAGCCGAAAAAATGGGCAAAGATCCGCTCAAAGTTGCTAAAAACTACCTCAACTGGTCTAATAACGGCTGGGTTCGCTTCGTTGAAAGCCCGATAAAAATTGCAACGCAGACAGCGGTTACTGCTTCTGAGCCAGCGGTAGCCTCAAGCAAAACTCAAGCTCAGGTTGATTCGGCTATCAATAGTTCTCATGGCGAACAAAATTTACCAACAGTGCTATCTGTTGATGACAGCGCCATTATTCAAACCACAATCAAACGAGCTTTACAAGACGAATATAATGTTTTGCTGGCAGAAAAAGCCGCCGATGCTCTGGATATTCTCAAAGAGGCGCAAGTAGAGCTAATGCTCTTGGATCTAACTATGCCTGATGTTGATGGTCTGGAATTTTGTAAAACGATTCGGGCTATTCCTCAGTTTCGAGATTTACCGATTGTTATGGTGACGGCGCGAGACGGCTTAGTTAACAAAATGAAAGGACATATTGCAGGCACAAGTAAGTACTTAACCAAGCCATTCCAAGCAGATGAGCTGAGAGAAGTTGTTCGTCAGTATATCAAATAGCCGTTAATACTCATTGACCCTAGAGAAAAGTATAGATTATGGGCATCAAACCATACTTAATTTTTAGCTTACATCAAGCTCGATATGCGATCGCTGCGGAATCAGTTACCGAGATTTTTTTGCTACCCGAATTGACTCCCGTTGTCGAAGCTCCAGCAGATATTGTCGGTCTGCTCAACCTACATACGGCATACGTGCCTGTAATGCATCTTGATTTACGTTTTGGTCACAAATTTGATCGTTGTCATGTCACAGATAGCGTGATTGTAGTTGAATCTCAAACCTTGCAGATAGGGGTAATTGTTCATCGGGTAGAAACGGTGATCGACATTGACGATTGCTACATTCAAGCCGATTTATCCTATGGCAGACTTAATATCCATCAGGCTTTCGTACAAGGGGTAATCAATCTAGATGATGAAATGATTACCCTGCTCAATATTGATAATTTGGTACGTCATCCTGATGCAGTGGAGGCTTTACTAACTTCTGAAGCCGAAACAGTCCCAGAAGCATCCAACAACTTCTATGCTCAGTATTTTGCTGATGCTAGTTTAAACACTAAAGAAGTTCTCCATCAGCGAGCCGTTAACCTAAAAGAAACGGCTCAAAATACAGTCATGGAGGAACTAATTTCTTTGGCGGTAGTCAGTCTGGCGGGGAGATATTTTGCCCTAGATTTGGCTATTGTGCGGGAATTTATCAACGTGAGCAAAATTACGACCATTCCCTGTTGTCCTGATCATGTAATTGGCAACATGAACCTTAGAGGCGAGATTTTAACTTTGGTAAATATTGCCTCCGCTCTCAACCTGGAGCTTGAGCAGACAAAGCAGCTGCACAAAGCAATGGTGATCGAAGTTGACGAGATCGTTACGGGTATTGTCGTCGAAGAAGTCTACGACGTGATTGATTTTCATCCCGAAGAACTTAAGCCAGTTCCCGCCGCGATGAGCGGTGTGACGGCATCTTATCTCCAGGGAATTGCGGAATATCAAGAGCAAACTCTCAACATAATTGATCTTTCCAAGCTGCTAAGGGCAGGAGTGATGACGGTTGAGCTTACAGCATAAACAAGTTTTAAGTTTTTAAGTTAACTATTAACTAGCAAAAATATAGGTGAATCATTATGAAAATTGGAACTCAGCTTACCGCAGGTGCATTTGGGATTGGCGCAATTGTTTTGGTCAACTTGGGAGTAATTTTCCTCAAGTCTTCAGAAGAAGAAGCTAAGGTAATTAACCTTTCTGGTGTAGTTCGGGGGGCAACTCAAAGATCGGTCAAGCTAGAAATTGCTGATAGTCCAAACGATGAGCTAATTGCCAAAATGGATAGCTTAATTGAAAGTTTGCTCAATGGTAACGAAGAATTAGGACTGTCTCCAGCTATCGATCTAGAGTATATCGCCCGCATGGAGTCGGCTCAAGCTCAATGGGTTATGGTTAAAGGCTTGATTCAGCAGGTGAGAAAAAATCCCACTGAGATTAATAATGCTACTCTCCTAAAAGAAAGCGAAACCTTATTTGAATTAACCAACGCAGCAGTAAACGCTGCCGAAGAATATTCTGCAGCAGGAGTGAGGCAGTTACGAACAATTCAGCTATTTGTTGCCTTACTCAACTTCACCATTTTGACGGTGATTATTGCTGGTTCGCGCCGAATCACGAGCACTCTTGACCAATTTACCAATAACATCGCCAAATCCTCAGAAGACATTGCCGCGAAGGTGGAAAATCAAGAAGCAGTAGCCAACGATCAGGCAAGTTCAGTGAGTCAAACTACGGCTACGGTGGATTCCTTGGGTGAAACATCTCGTCGTTCGGCAGTTCAGGCAGAAGAATCGGCAAGAAGTGCTAGTGAAGCTCTCTCTCTCGCAGAATCTGGCTCGGAAACAGTGGAACAGACCAGGGTTGGCATGGAAAGTCTCAAGGAAAGAGTAAGAGAAATTGCCGAACAAATCATCAACCTGAGTGAGCAAACGGAACAAATTGCAGGGGTATCAGAACTGGTGGGGGACTTGGCAAACCAAACTAACATGCTGGCGCTGAACGCCGCGGTTGAAGCGGCTCGTGCGGGGGAATACGGCAAAGGTTTTGGTGTGGTTGCGGGTGAGATTCGGAAACTAGCGGATCAAAGTCGCAAGTCTGCCGATAAAATCAACAACCTGGTAGTTGATGTTCAGGCGGCAATGAACAGTGCGGTGATGGTAACTGATGAAGGGAAGAAAACTGCTGAATCTAGTATTGAACTAGCATTAGATACTGCCGAATCATTTATCGGGGTGAAGAATGCGGTGAATAACGTATTCTCTAATACTTCAGAAATCTCGCAAACAGCAAAGCTACAGGCGGTAGGAATCCAGGAAATTCTGGCAGCGATTAATGCTCTTAACCTAGGGGCAATGGATACGGCGGCGGATATGGAAGAGGTTAAGGCTTCGACCACCGAACTCAAAAAATCCACTGAAGAACTTAAAGCGCTCGTTTAATTTTGAGCTAATTTTGCGCGATTTATTAGCTCTTAAATCTTGTGCAAGCTAAGAGCTAATGGCTGATAGCTAGTAGCCAAAAATGACCAGGCTAACCAATTGACTCTGCTAAACCTATGATGATTGAAGATGAAGAGCTGAGACTGCTGTATAAGACTTCTAGCAAAGAACATTTACAAAAGCTGGAATCTGACCTGATGATCTTGGAAAAAAATCCCCAAGATACGGCGGCGTTAGAGGAATTTTTGCGAGAAGCTCATACCCTTAAGGGTGACTCGCGCATGTTGGGGCTAGATGATATTGAAATGTTGGTGCATCATCTAGAAGATTGTGTCGAAAGTATCAAAGCGGGACAGAGAGAAATCACGCCTGAATTATGCGATCGCCTGTACCAAGGAATTGATGCGGTCAATCAGCTGTCGCACCACGCGGTAACGGGAGAATTGATTAAGGTTAATACTTTTGAAGTCTTAGCATCCCTAATGGGTTCAACCGAACAGTCTCCTGGCACTAGTTCCGAGACTGATTTATTTGCTGATGATGATGATTTCTTCGCTGCTGATAGCACTAATTCTGAAGCAGATTTATTTAACGACGATGAGGAGGATTTCTTTGGGTCAGAAACAGATTTTGGCGATAATTCTTATATATTTGCAGCTCAGTCTGATTTAGTAGACTCAGAAGGGGACTTTTTTGGTGATGATGAGCCAGCTAATTCGCCTAAAACCTTGATCCAGAACATCTCTAAACCTGAATCTGAATCTCAAGTTCCAGCCGTCGCTGCTGCCAATCAAGGCTATAAAATTGATACGATTCGAGTCGAGCCGCAAAAGCTAGATACGTTAATGACTCAAGCCAGTGAGCTAGCGGTAACTAAACTGCGTATTTCGCAGCAAATGGCAGAAATTGAGCAGATTATGACCCTCTGGTCAGGATGGCAAAAATCTGACCCGACTATTGTTACTAAAATCGAACAGGCAGTCGAACCAGAATTGTTACTGCCCTTAAAGCAGTTTTTGGGCAATACCGAACAGCAAGTTAATTCCCTGGGTAATTTAATTACTAATTTGCGGACTAGGGCAAATGAAGACATTACCAGTCTGGGAATTATTAGCGATCGCCTGGGAACGGGGATCAACGGTTTAAGACAGCTACCCCTCGCCACGGTATTCAATATTTATCCGCGGATGGTGCGAGATTTGGCTCGTCAGCAGGGGAAAGAAATTGAGCTGATGATTGATGGAGGGGATACAAAGGCGGATAAGCGAATCCTCGAAGAAATTAAAGACCCTCTGCTGCATTTAATTCGTAATGCGATCGACCATGGAATTGAAACTCCTGAAGAACGACTGGCTCAGGGAAAAGGCAGAATCGCCACTCTCAGCTTACGGGGTTATCAAACAGGTTCTAGTATCGTCATCGAAATTAGCGATGATGGTCGAGGATTAAATCTCGAAAGCATTGCTAGCACAGCTATTAGACGCAAAGTCCGTACTGAAGCCCAGATCGCAGCGATGAGTGAGTCAGAGATTCAATCTCTAATTTTCGCTTCTGGTTTTTCAACTCGAACTGAAGTTACTGAGCTTTCTGGACGCGGCGTAGGCTTAGATGTGGTTCGAGCTAATGTGGAACGGCTCAAGGGAGAAATTCAGGTAACTTCGGAACCTGGCAAAGGCTGTAAGTTTCAGGTGCGTTTAAATACTAGCTTGGCAACTACTAAAGTTCTCATTGTGGAGATTAATCAGACTTTATATGCTCTACCCCTAGAGTTTATTCAAACTATGATTACTCTAACGCCACAGGATATTTACGAGATTGATGGCAATCCGAGCATTACTTTTGAAGACCAACCCCTCTCAATCGCCGAACTTACTGGTTTGCTTCAGCTACCTAGTACCGTAGAGCGTTCTCACAACTATCTCTCCTGCATCGTGCTTCGAGTAGAGAATGAGCGCTTTGGGGTTATAGTTGATGATCTTGTAGATCAGCAGGACATTGTAATCAAGCCTCAAAGCAAGCTACTTAAAAGAATTCCCAATATTCTGGGGGCAACTATTTTAGGTAGTGGCTCAGTCTGCATGATCCTCAATCCTGTCGATTTACTTCATTCCTTGAGAAATGGTACTTGGCAGGCTGCTGCACCTCAGACCGATCAGGCGATCGCCAGAAATAGACTACTGCTGGTAGAAGATTCGATAATTATCCGTACACAAATGCAGCGTCTGTTAAAAGGTGCAGGTTATAACGTTACGGTAGCCGAAAATGGACTGCTTGGTCTCCAGCAAGTACAGACTCAAGAGTTTGACATTGTACTGTCGGATGTGGAAATGCCCCAGATGAGTGGTTTAGAGATGACCAGCAATATTCGTCAAGATAAAAAATATGATCGTCTGCCCATTGTCTTGATTACAACCCTGAACTCCCCAGAAGATAAACGTCGGGGGGCAGATGCGGGAGCAAATGCTTATCTAACCAAAGGAGACTTTGATCAAAAACTGCTGTTTGAAACTCTTCAACAATTGATTCATGCTCACTATTAACCCTAAAACATCATGTCTAAAATCAAAGTTCTGCTAGTGGAAGATTCCACTGTAGCAATCAATATCTATGAAAAGATGCTCAATTCTTCCCGTCATATTGAGGTAATTGGCAAAGCTGCCAACGGCAAAGAAGGATTAGACTTGACTTTTAAACTCCATCCCGACGTGATCTGCACCGATCTCCAGATGCCTCAAATGGATGGCTTAGAATTCACCAAGCAGGTGATGGCACACTATCCCACTCCCATTCTGGTACTGAGTAATAGCGTCCAAAAAGCCGACACCGACAACATTTATGCAGTAATGAAGGCAGGGGCGGTAGATGTAATGGCAAAACCCCAAAGTGCCGTAGGCGGAAATTCTGAGTCGATCCAAAATGAGTTGATTACTAAAATCAGAGTTTTGTCAATGAAAAAAGTTTCCCCAATTCCTTTAGGCTAAGTAAAAAAAATATCTCCAATATCTGCAAAATATCTATAGTTCCCCATTTAACTTGATTTAATTTAATCTAACTTCAACCGATGTTCTCTAATTATCACCAGCATATCGTTAGTCTCTGGTTCAGAGTTCTAGCAGGAGGAAAACCTCTGGTAATACTAACTAGTTTCCTCTATTCCTATAGCAAAATCCAACATTAATCAACAAAAATATTATGGCTAAAATTAGAGTACTACTAGTGGAAGATTCCGCAGTGGCAATCAATATCTATGAGAAAATGCTCAGTGCTTCTCGCCATATCGAAGTGATTGGCAAAGCTGCTAACGGCAGAGAAGGATTAGATTTGGTTTCCCAGCTTAGTCCTGACGTAATTTGCACCGATCTTCAAATGCCACAAATGGATGGCTTAGAATTTACTAAGCAGGTAATGGCTCATAATCCTACACCGATTTTGGTATTGAGTAATGCTGTCCAAAAATCTGATGTTGACAATATTTATGAAGTCATGAAAGCAGGAGCGGTAGATGTGATGGCAAAGCCGCAAACTGCTTTAGGCGGTAATACTGAATCAATGCAGAACGAACTGGAAGTAAAAATTCGCGTTTTGGCAACTAAGAAAGTTAAAGCTATTCCTCTTAGTTAATGAATCAGCATGAATTGTTATCTTTGGATCAAGCTTCCACATTAAATTTTGGTAGGAGGTTGGATTGGGAGAGGGAAGGACGAATAATAAAGTATATTGCCTCATCCCTCATCCTTCGCCCCTTATCCCTTAACTACTACATTGCTGCTGCTCTTGCTTCAGCCGCTTCGTCTGGATGAATACCCAATCGGGTTAGGTTCAGACGATTTTTTTGATCAAAGCCACGGATTTTGACGACAATTTCGTCACCTACCGCCACTTCATCATCAACCTTGCCGACTCTACCTTCGGCTAGCTGAGAAATGTGGATCATGCCCTCTTTCCCTGGCAAAATTTCCACAAAAGCACCGATATCAATAATGCGGGTTACTTTACCCAGATAAACGTCTCCTTCATTGAGTTTGCGCGTGATGTTAAAGACCATCTTCCGTGCCATATCTGCTTTTTCCGCTTCGACTGCGGCAATGATGACCTTGCCATCATCTTCAATATCAATTTTTGCTCCTGTTTGTTCGGTAATAGCCTTAATTGTTTTACCTGAAGGTCCAATTACCATGCCAATCAGTTCGGGATCGATTTTCATGGTTAGCAGTCTGGGAGCATAAGGAGACAGTTCTTTTCTCGGTTGGTTGATCGCCTTGAGCATCTCATCGAGGATATGCATCCGCGCAGGTAAAGCCTGTTGAATTGCTTTGGCAATCACCTCCATGGATAAACCCGTAATTTTCATATCCATCTGCAAGGCAGTAATACCAGTATCAGTTCCTGCCACCTTGAAGTCCATATCTCCCAAGAAGTCTTCAATGCCCTGAATATCGGTGAGAATCCGCACCTCATCTGCTTCCTTAATTAGACCCATTGCCGCACCGCTGACGGGCTTAGTTAGAGGCACACCAGCATCCATTAAAGAAAGGGTTGAACCACATACCGAACCCATGGAGGTTGAACCGTTAGAAGATAAGACTTCAGATACGACTCTGATAACATAGGGAAAGTCTTCTGCATCAGGCAAGACAGGCAGTAATGCTCTTTCGGCTAATGCACCATGACCAATTTCTCTCCGTCCAGGCGAGCGCATCGGGCGAGTTTCCCCCACGGAGTAGGCAGGAAAATTGTAATGATGGAGATAGCGTTTTTCATCCTGAATAGTCAGGTCGTCGCTCGTGTCTTGAGCATCTCCCGATGTCCCTAAAGTAGCAATGGAAAGTACCTGAGTTAGACCTCTTTTAAACAAGCCGCTACCGTGGACTCGATTCGGTAAAATGCCGACGCGGGAAGAAATGGGGCGTACCTGATCCAGCTTTCTGCCATCCACCCGAATGCCTTCATCTATGATTTGACTCCGCATCAGCTTTTTAGTCAGCTTCTTAAAAGCTTTGTCGATCGCTTTGGAGTCTTCTGTGATTGCCACAGAGAGAGGATCCGATTCTGGCAAATCAGCGATCGCCGACTCGATTTTGGTCTGCTTAATTCCGTCTAGGGCTTCATCTCTGGCTTTTTTATCCAGGTCGTACTGGGAAAGAATCTGCTTGATATCTTGAGTGGCGCGATCGCTAATATAATTAATCAAGCTTTCGTCTTCTACGGGGGTTTCTGCCTTAATAATCTCAATTCCTAGCTCTTTAATTAGCTCTAGCTGCGCCTGGATTAACTCCTGTATTGCTTCGTAGCCAAAGTCAATCGCCTCAATCACGTCTTGCTCTGGTAGCTCATTTGCTCCCGCTTCAACCATTACAATTCCGTCGGGAGTTCCCGCGACGACAATGTCTAAATCTCCCTTCGCTATTTCTTTATAGGTGGGGTTGAGAATAAAATCATCTCCGACCAAACCAACCCTCACCGCCGCCATCGGACCATAAAAGGGAATCTCCGCCAATAAAACGGCGATCGAAGCTCCTGTTACGGCTAGAACGTCTGGGGGAACATCTTCATCCAAGGATAGGGTTGTAGCGACAATTTGAATATCATCTCGCAACCACTGAGGAAATAGAGGTCGGATGGGACGATCAATCAATCTACTGATCAAAATTGCCTTTTCCCCTGGTCTACCTTCCCGTCGAAAAAAGCCGCCAGGAATGCGTCCTGCTGCATACTGCTTCTCTTCATAATCTACGGTCAAAGGTAAGAAATCAATTCCTTCTCTTCCTTTTGCTCTTGTCGCTGCCACTAATACCGCCGTATCTCCCGACTGTACCAATACTGAACCGCCTGCCTGTGGCGCGAGCAAGCCCATCTTAAGCCTAATATCACGACCATCGAAAGATATTGACTTATCAAATTCCTGCATTAAGTTTGTTCCTTATTTTTTCGCTTCTTTTTCTCGTGCTTCGATACTAGCACTATCTGAATTCATAAAACCCGTATTTTACAATGCCAGAGGACTATAGTTTTATGTTTATTATTTAAGTTTTTTTAAGCGATCGCTTTTATGGCGTTAATTACTTAAAACAGCTTCTCTCTCATTAGCGCTTAGTCGCAAAACAGGGATGGTTTTGTCCCCTCAGTGCGGGCTGATTAATTGCTGCCACTAGCTCTATTTTTCCCGCTGCATTCACTCGCCAACTCTCTGCTTCGGTAGGCTGAGAGGTATTACTCTGTCTTAAAAAGCGATTGTCTAGGCTGTAATTTTCTTGGGCTATATTTTTTGGCTCAAATTGGGCTTGAGTCGGAGCTAAGTTTGGGCTTTTTCCCCAATCGATCAAAGAATCACTTTCGCTCACGCTATTCAAGGGATTGATTGGTAGACCACCACGACCAATATAGGCAAAATTATCCCGATTATCATTGGTTTCGCAGGTTTGATGTGACTTGACATCGGGGTCTAGAGGTTCTTGAGGGAAAGCTGCCCCAACAGTCCGAGTTTCGTCAAATGAAGCATTGATTGCCACCACACCATCGATACCCAACTCCGAACTGGCACTAATAATCGAATTACTATCGACAAATAAACCCACAGTATCGATCTGGATATTACCTGCATTACCCTGAGTTGCATCGGCAACAATCTGACTATTTTCCAGAAAAATACTGCCTGAATTGTCAATTTCAATGTTGCCACTAGTAGCCGTTCCCTTTGCCTGGGTATTAATGCCGCTTCTGCGTTTAGCCGATATTTCGTCCGTCGCTAACTTGACGTTGCCCCGATTTCCCGAATTAACTTCAGCGTTTAGCTGTCCAGCATCTAATGTCAATTTGCTGGTATTAATCTCGATGTTGCCTGCATTTCCCTGATCTAAATTCCGTACCAGTATTTCCGCCTCATCTACAATTTTTAATTCTTGGGTGGCATTAATTGTCACCGTTCCCGAATTAGACTGTCCTTCGGAAAATGCTGAAATACGTGATGGTAACTGAGACTCATCCGCTAAAGTACCGCTGAGAATAATGTTGTTGGCATCAATATCGACTTGTCCTGCGGTGATCGGATTTTGATTCCCGCTACCAAAACGCACCTCTTCTGTCCTGGCATCGACACCAATCGCCCCACCTGCGGTAACGAAAAGATTGTTGACGTTGATAATTTTGATATCACCGCCATCACCAGTAGCTGGATTTTCGACTCCGCTGGTAATGCCACTCCGAATTTGATTGATTTCCGTTGAATCTTTGACGGTTATATCGCCATTAGTTCCATCAATGGTAATGTTTCCCGCATTCCCTGCACCGAAAGTATTGGCAGAAATGTTTGCTCCTCGATCCAGGAGTAAGTTCCCCGCCGTTATCTTTAGCTGCCCTCCATTACCTGAAGCACCTGCTTCTACTCTGGTAAATAAACTGCTAGGAATTATGGTTGCAACAGTCCCATCACTATGAAGCAGGGTTTTTGTCCCCTCAATCGTCAAGGAATCAGCAATGACAATCTCTAAGTTTGCCGCATTAACTATTCCTGAAGTAGAGCTACCAACTGCCCCTCCTTCATTAATGGTTAAGCTGTCTCCATGAAGCGTAAAGTTATATTGATTTGGTTCACTCTCCTGTAAGCTAGCTGTGCTTTCATCAATCAGATTTTCGCTTTCGGTGCGAGCAATAGTAGCAAGCAAACCACTTTGTTGTCCATTGGGTGCAATTCCCGTAACCAAAATATCCGTCGCCTCTACCGATAATTTGCCACTTGTCCCCAAACCATGGTTAAAAGAGCTAATCTGTCCGCCATTTTCTAAGACCAGATTTTGGGCTTGAATTTTCAAGTCACCGCTACGACCCAAGCCTCTAGATTCCGAACGAATAAATCCCCCATCGGCAATGACAATATTTTGCTGGGCAAGAATAGTTAAGTCACCGCCAGCAGCAGCACTATAGGGATTAAGAACGGAACTACTAATATGGGCAGGGTTTGATGATGTGCCAGTAATTTGGAGATCGATAACTTCTGGATTATCGTTACTCGTCTGAATTAGAATATCTCCTCCTGCACCATTATTCTGGGCATGAGAATTAATTCTGCCACCATCCGCCAAGAGAAGCTGATTAACCCTTATATCCAAACTGCCGCCTTCACCAACAGTATCTCCGAAACCTGTTTCCGTAACGATGGCGCTGGGAATTTTAACTTGAGCTGATGATTCTCCCCAAATCTCCAGGCGATCGCTTTTTAAAGTGAGGCTGCCGCCATTACCTGGAGCATCGGTGCTTAACTTGATTTGTGCGCCACCTAGTAATTCTAGGGATTCTCCTGCCTCTATGGTCATATCTCCTCCCATCCCCGTTGCCGCTTGGTTGACCAGAGAAAAGAAGCCTGTCCCAAACTGTTTGCTGCTACGGTTGGCTAAAGTTACTTCCTCGGCAGTTAACTTAATCGTGCCAGCATTGCCGCTACCTGCCGTACTGCTGACAATGAAGGCATTATCTTGAAGATGAAACTCAGTTGCCTCCAAAACAACATTACTGCCGTTTCCCGCTGCCCCTGATGCTACCTGAGTCAAAATGGCGCTGGGAAAGTTGGCAATCTCTTGACCAATAAGATTGAGAGAATCCGTTGCCCGCAGATTTATGTCGCCGCCATTTTTTGTCCCCAGAGTATTAGCGATAATAAGGGAATTCTCTTGAATAGTGATGTTTTCTGCCTGGATTTGTAGACTACCAGACCTCGTATCGCTCAGGTCAATTGAACTAGCTTGAGTCAGACTGATATCATCAAACTTAGAGATATTGCCATATTCAAACAAAAACTCCTGCTCAGTTGTTAGCTGCACCTCCCCTGCTGCGCCAACGCTACCTAAGTAAACACTGCCGCCAGATGCGGTTAGGTTGCCGCCGTTCAGTTCAATTTCGCCGCCGATTAAAGCCAAACTCTTGCCTGATGCTACTGCCAATCCAGCAGGGCGAGTATCCCTCTGGGGAAAAGATGTCGCGTCAATCAAACCAAGATTGTGTCCCGTACCCCGAACTTCAATTGCGCCTATTTCTGAGCCAAACTGCAAACCGACAGGAATATTGACTGTCAACAAGGGTATTTCAGGATTAACGGCGCTGTAGCTATCTCCGTTAGCAAACTCGAAGCTGTCAGCAGTGGTAGCAGTGAATGAGCCATTAAGATTTAACGTGGCATTCTCACCAAAAACAATGCCGTGGGGATTGAGTAAAAATAAATTTGCTGCTCCCGCAACTCCCAAAGTACCAAATATTGTCGAGGCACTATCTCCGGTAACACGAGACAAAATATTGGCAATCCCATCTGGATTAGCAAAGTATACTTGCTGATCCACACCGACATCAAAATTTTCAAAACTATGAAAAAGATTTGTACCCCTTACCGCACCGCCTTTAATTAGTTCGGCGGCTGACTGGTTCAAAGTGGTATTTTCAACAACCGAACTTTCACTGCCTAAACTATGATCGGGAGTTATTTGAGCTACGGCAGGGGAGGACATACCAGTCCAGAAACAACCTATCAAGAGCAATTGGATAGAGCGATCGCAGGACATATGATTAATTTATGATTACGCTCTATATTGCCCAGATCGTTACCGTACATTATCAGCTCAAATAAATTTACTCTGCTTTCCTCAGCATAAGTTTAAATTGCTAATCTATCTTTTTCCAACCTGCCTGTTGCGGTTCAAACTGCTCATCAAAATTAGTTTGAGAGTCGTAATAAACTTCGTAGGGATACTCTGTGGAGAGTTTCGCCTCTCGCAAATCTGCTCCCGCAAAAATAGCATTCAACAAATGAGCCTCTCGCAAATCTGCTCCTTGTAAATTAGCTTTCGTAAAATTAGCTGCTTTCAAATGAGCCTCTCGTAAATTAGCCTGATATAGATTGGCTCGTTCAAAATTTACTCCTGTCAAAATAGCTTTAACAAAATCTGCTTGAGCCATATCGGTTTGAATCAAACTAGAGTCGCTCAGATTAGAACCATTGAGATTAGCCTGGCGTAAATTAGAGCCATCTAGCTGAATGCCTTTAAGACTTACTCCCACTAATGGAGCTTTCGTTAATTCAGTACGTCTAAAGTTCGTTTCCCCTCGGTTGTAGCGACTGAGAATTTCGTATGGTTTGGCAAACGAAAAAACGTTAGTGTTATAAATATTAAAAATATTGGCTAGAAAAAAATCTACCGTGATTTGTTTTAAATATCCTTGCTCTACTGCTAAACGATGAAATCTTTTTGGTTTTAGCTGCTGTTTTTGTTCCCGAATTAAAGCCGCAATTTGCTGTTCACTCAATAATCCCGCACTACGGAAATAAAAAACCAAGGGTTTCTTTTGTTTTTGCTGAAGTAGTTCTGCCCACTTGTCAGCAAAGAAATCTGCCGTCTGCTGTTTGATCCAATTATGAGAAGCCAAGATCTCACCAATTCTTAATTCACTGCTGGACTGTAGCTGTAAAGCAAATTCTATTTGGCTAGCAGAAAGTAACCCAGCCTCAATCAGAATTTCACCCAAAGGTCGGTTGGCTTTAGATATTAAAAGTTCATTGCTATTAGCTGAACTATTAGATGAGTTTTGCATTTTTTTACTACATATAAGCGTAATTTGGATCGAGTTTCAAAACTGCCAGATAAATTATTTCACATATTATAACAGTCAATTTTTATGGACTTTGGCGATTGAGCATTTAAGTGAAATCAACTAAGTAAAATTAGGGAAACATCTAGTTAATAGCATTATGTTAAAAAGTAATTGTACTGAGACTACAGCAATCTGACACAAAACGCCTACATCTTAAAGCATTTTTCTCTAATAGTCATTGTATTTTGACTTATATCCGAATCAAATTATGACCATCATCCTATTCTGAAAAGATTTTTTATAGTTATCTTTAAAAGAGGAAAAACAGTAAAATTACTGAGTAATAATCTATAATTAACCAACAATAAATTGACTGTAGAACCTCATCATCCATGGGTCAAAACTGTAGCTGAAGCTAAGATTATCCAGGAACAGTTGCGACATCAGGTCATTAAAACTGATCATTTATGCGAAGTTAAATATGTGGCGGGAGTTGATATTGGTTTTGAAGACAATTACGCCATTTCTAAATCGGCGATCGCCGTCTTAACCTATCCAGAGCTAGAGTTAGTGGAACAAGCGATCGCCCGTATTCCCACCGCTTTCCCTTACGTGCCGGGATATCTCTCCTTTCGGGAAATTCCCGCAATTTTAGCCGCATTTCCCCACCTTAAGATCACTCCCGATCTGATTCTTTGTGATGGTCAGGGTTATGCCCACCCCCGTCGTCTTGGTTTGGCTTGTCATTTGGGAATACTGCTAGATATTCCTACTATCGGTGTGGCAAAGTCGCTATTTATTGGTAAACACGAAGAAGTACCTTTAGAAAAGGGTAGCTATCAACTTTTAATTGACCAGGAAGAGACAATTGGAGTTGTATTGCGATCGCGTACTAACGTTAAGCCAATTTATATTTCTATTGGGCATAAAATCAGTCTGCCAACGGCGCTTAACTATGTGATGGGTTGCTTAACTAAATATCGTCTGCCAGAAACTACTCGCTGGGCAGACAAGCTAGCTTCAAACCGAAAGTAGCTCTACTATTTTGATTAATCCCGATCAACCACTTACTACCTGCTATAGCAATACAAACTTGTGTTTAGGACTCATTACTCATTACTCATTACTTACGAACTAGTAATTTAGCTTGTCCTAACCAATCCACGTACTGCGATATACTGAGAGGGTGCAAAAACTAATTAAAACAACTGTATCTCTGGCGATCACCTTAACCTGTTTTAGTTGCCAAACTTCTCCATCTGTTAGTTCAGCCGCCATCACAGAGGCAGAATGTGAAACAGACTCGGAGTATGTATTTATTCCTGGGGGAAATTTCATTCAAGGAAGCGATCGCCCTGAACGGGATTTTGCCTATCGTATTTCGGCTCAGGCGATCGCTCAAACTGCCGCAGGTGTCCAACAGGCGGAAGCGCAACTGAGACAAACAGGCTGGTTTGATCAAGAAAGCGATCGGCAAACGAAGTCTCTTCCTGATTACTGTATTAGTCGTAATTTAGTTACTAATCAAGAATATCAAGAGTTTATTGCGGC
>JBCCNG010000004.1:0-22654 GCA_039025955.1 Cyanobacteria bacterium P01_C01_bin.72
AACTTCTATTGCTATTGAGCTGAATTCAGTGATTTCTATCATTGAAAAATTCTTGGCTGGCGGTTATGACAAAAGAATGCACTAAACAAAGGGCATTTAATATTCTTTGGGCAACTGATTTAGAACCGCAAAAATATTGTGATTATTCTCATGTTGCCATAGTAAAAAATATAGTAAATCAATCGACATATGGCTCAGCCAACAGCACAAGAACAATTTCTTTTAGAGTTAATTAATCGCGCGCGTCTAGACCCTCTGGGTGAAGCATCTTCTTTTGGTATTGATTTAAATGATGGACTCGATCCTGGCACAATTTCTGCTGATCCCAAGCAGCCTTTAGCCTTCAATTTCTTGCTCAACGATGCGGCTAACTTCCACAGTCAGTGGATGCTAGATAACCAAAAGTTTCAGCACGCTGGGGAAAATAATAGTCGGGCTAATGAGCGCATGATCGATGCGGGGTATCAGTTTACTGGTAGCTGGACATGGGCGGAAAACCTCGGTACGGTAGGCACAACAGGCACTCTGAACGTTAATAATGCGATTCTTCAGGTCAATGAAGGACTATTTAAAAGTTTCTCCCATCGTGAAAATACTCTTAATCCCAATTTGCGTGAAGTTGGTCTAGCGACTTTGCCAGGAAATTTTCAAGGTTTTAACAGTCTGCTGGTAACAGAAAATTTTGCCAAATCTGGGTCAGATATCTTCCTAACTGGAGTAGCTTTTGATGACTTGGTGCAGGATGACTCTTTTTACTCGATAGGAGAAGGGTTAGGAGGAATTGAAGTCATTGCAACACGCCAAAGCGATGGTCAGGCTTTTAACACCACTACTACCGCTTCAGGAGGTTATCAGCTAGCTCTTGAGCCTGGACAATATCAAGTGAGCTTCGAGCAAAATAATCAGGCTTTAGGAAGCGATCGCCAGGTTACTATTACTAACGCTAATATCAAGCTAGATTTGGATACGAGTGATCTGCATTACTCCCAGCACATTGGTGAAATTGGTCATATTGCGGCACTCAACCACGGAATTCAAACTATTCAATTAGATCATAGCTATGAAAACCCCGTTGTCTTTGCCCTACCCCTATCTTACAATGGCGGCGATCCAGCGATCGCCAGAATTACCGATATTCAAAACGATAGTTTTTCTGTTTACGTCCAAGAAGCTGAATATAAAGATGGGGCACATACGGACGAAAGCGTCAGCTATATGGTCTTAGAGGCAGGAAATTGGGAACTAGAGGATGGTACTCTGCTAGAAGTCGGATCTCTGGCTACTAAAGCTAATGTTGCTTCGTCTTGGAAAAATATCGACTTCGACAGTAACTTTGACAGCACTCCTGTAATTTTAAGCCAGGTGCAAACTCAGAATGGAGAGCAGTTTGTGCGTACCCGTCAAAACGCCGCTAGCGTAGACGGATTTGCTTTAGCAATGGAAGAAGAGGAAAAATATAAACGCTCTGGTCATGCAGGGGAAACAATTGGCTGGCTAGCAATGGAATCTGGGAGCGGTAGCTGGAATGGTTTAGACTATCAGGCTGGTCACACAGGAAGAGTTGTTGATCATAGCTGGGAAACGGTTAGCTTTGAGCAAAGCTTCAATCAAGCACCAAATTTATTTGCCTCCATCTCTAGCTACAAAGGGGGAGATCCTGTGGGCTTAAGACATCTTAATCTTGGTGCTTCTAATGTACAGCTACGAGTAGAAGAAGATCAAAGCTTCGACCACGAAATTCTTCATACAAACGAATCCGTTGACTTTTTGGCGATCGCTGGTTCAGGCAGTCTGGTAGCTACCCCCCATGATATCCTTTAACCACAATTCACCAATAGCTGAGAAAAAAAAGCTTGGGGGATAGCTATCCTAACCTCAACTAAAGGTAGCTGTTCCTTTCTTATTTGCGAAGATCTTGACAATTTAAACTATAAATTGTTCTGTGGTCTTTCTGACCCATATATAATAGATTTACTCAATTATTAAAACTATCTAAGGCAGTTTAGCATGGTTACTCAGTTTGGCGATAAGTGGCTTAATTTTAAGGCTAGGAGTAAAAAAATAGCTCTTGGTATTACTCTATATAGCCTGTGCTTGCCTATTTTATCAGCCCAAGCTCAAACAAAAATCTACGATCCTCCTGCTATTACCTCGGAAACCGAGATCGCTGATACCTTGAGTCAAAATGATATTCCTACTGGAGATGGCGGCTTCGCGCGGGATTATTTTGTCGAGTTAGAAAAGGGTGATCAGGTAACAATTGACCTTACCTCCGATAATTTTGATTCTATGGTGATATTGATTGCCGAAGATGGAGCAAAAGTAGCGGAAAATGATGATGGACCAGACGGTACAACTAATTCTCTGCTGTTCTCACGGATCACAGAAGGGGGAAAATATATCGTGCGCGTCAGAGCTTATGGTGATACCAGTGGCGGCAAGTTCACTCTCAAGCTGACTAGACTGCAACCTACGCTCAAGTAGCCAGACTAGCCATAATTATACGATGAAAGATGTTTAATTTTACGCTAGAGAAGCTAATTTACACTAGGCGTAAAATTATCAAAAATCATCAAATTTGATCTTTAAAATCAATTAATAGCTGCATATTATCAATCATAATGCTTTTAAGGTCTTGGGTTAGGGGAAGTACTCCCTGAGCGCCAAACCATTGTTCAAAAATTGTCACGTATTCGGGACGCTCATCCAGCAATCCCTGCATAAATTCAATCAGACTGTAGTTTACTGTGTTGAGAAACTGAGAATTATTTTCTGGCACCATACAGGCAATTCCCTCACGAGAATAATCCCCGACAATCTGCCACTGGGAGGGATTGGGAACATTTCCAAGCCAGCTTTCTAGCAGAATCCCATCGGAGGCAAAAGCGTCAATTTTACCCTGTTCTAAGGCAGCAAAGCCCGCAGCTCGATCCCTGACAATGACTATTTCTGCTTCGGGCTGAACTCGTCTAATGGTTCTCTCGTTGGTTGTTTTTGCCAATGCACCTATACGCTGATTGACTAAGGAATCGGCATCCCAATAGTTTTGTCCTCTTGAGGTTAGCAATCTTGTTCCGGTAGAACTATAGCTAAAAGAAAAATCAATTTGGCGATCGCGTTTCCAGGTAAAGCTACTGGCATCACAAACTATGTCTACTTCTCCTGCTATCAGCTGGGGAATTCTTTCTTTGGGCTGGAGAGCAACCAACTCTAACTCAATGTCGCGCTTGTATTCTTGTTCTAGCTGCTGGGTGATTAATTTCAAGATGTCGATAGAGTAGCCTACTATCTCCCCCTGATCATTACGATAGGCAAAAGGCAGAGCATCTTTACTTGTACCAGCAGTTAACACTCCTGTACGGATAATTTTTTCCTTAACTGTTTCAGCCCCAACGCCAGAGTTAGTACTAATAAGTAAGCTAAGAGTCAAGATTGCCGTTGATTTTGTCCACAGGTAGCGCAACATAGATAATGCATTTTTGCTCAGAGGTTCGTTACAGTGTTAGAGCAAAAATCTCAGATTGACTAGTTTGACCGCCGTTATTTAAGAATTTTCACAAAAAATATTATTATTTGTTAATAACTCAAGCAAAAAAAAATTGTGAGTCGAATCTTTTTGGCGATCGCCTCCATGTTAGGCGGGATATCAGTCGTCTTTGGTGCTTTTGCGAGTCATGCTCTCCAAGATCGTTTGAGTGCTAAGTCTCTAGCTATTTGGAACACTGGCACAACTTATCAGATGTATCATGCTCTGGCTCTAATGTTGGTGGCTCTGCTAGTATCTCGCTTTCCTAACTCCACTCTACTGACGGTAGCAGGATATGCCTTTATCGCAGGCATATTTATCTTTTCTGGTAGTCTTTATGCTCTCACCCTGACGGGGATCAAATGGCTGGGGGCAATTACACCATTGGGAGGAATGGCGTTTATAATTGGTTGGTTTTGTCTAGCTCTGGCTAGTTGGCGAATTGAATAAAGATTTAGTTAAGGTAACTCTAAGCTGAGATTATTACTATTGATGGTCAAAGCTAAGGGTAGAATCTTACATATCGTGAACTATAAAATCAACATATTATTAATCTATTTTCTCAATCTGCTTAACTCCTGAGCCATATTTTTAACTAATTAATATTATGCGTATTGCCCTATTTACAGAGACGTTTTTGCCCAAGGTAGATGGTATTGTCACCCGTTTACGCCACACTATTGAACATTTAGAGCGCAGTGGCGATCGTGTTTTGGTAATTGCCCCAGAAGGAGGATTAACTGAGTATAAAGGCGCACAGATCTATGGCGTGCCAGGAATGCCCTTGCCTCTATATCCAGAATTAAAGTTGGCTTTACCTCCTCTCGGCACAAAAAGCGCCCTCGAAAATTTTCAGCCTGATTTGATCCACGTAGTTAATCCTGCCTTTCTAGGTGTGGGAGGGATTTACTATGCCAAAACGATGAATATACCCCTGGTGGCTTCCTACCATACTCATTTGCCGCAATACCTTCAGCATTATGGTTTAGGAGCATTAGAGGGACTGCTGTGGGAATTACTCAAAGCGGCTCATAATAAGGCACAGCTAAATCTCTGCACCTCTAGCGCTATGGTTCAGGAGTTAGTTAATCATGGAATCGAGCGGGTCGATCTTTGGCAACGAGGAGTAGATACAGAAATGTTTCAACCTCATTTAGCCTCGGCTCAAATGCGATCGCGTCTATCTCAAGGTAATCCCGAAGATCCCCTGTTGCTCTATGTTGGTCGCGTCTCTGCGGAAAAGCAAATCGAGCAAATTAAACCAGTTTTAGAAGCAATACCCCAGGCTCGTTTAGCAATTGTGGGTGATGGTCCTAACCGCGAGGCATTGGAGACGCATTTTGCTGGCACGAAGACCAATTTTGTCGGTTATTTACAAGGGCTAGAATTAGCTTCAGCTTTTGCCTCAGCAGATGCTTTTGTCTTTCCTTCACGCACCGAAACTTTAGGCTTAGTTTTGCTTGAAGCCATGGCTGCTGGATGCCCTGTAGTCGCGGCTCGTTCAGGGGGAATTCCTGACATTGTTACCGATGGAGTCAATGGCTATTTGTTTGAACCAGACGATCCTGATGGGGCAATCACCGCGACAAAATCTCTCCTAGAAGCTACCCAAGCCAGGGAAGAACTACGTCTTAATGCCCGTAACGAAGCTGAACAGTGGGGCTGGGCTGCTGCTACTCAGCAGCTACAAAGTTATTACCGCAGTGTATTAGAAGCAGAATATGGTGTTTCAGCGGCTTAAAAAGCGATCAATTGTTAATTGCTCATTATTAACGGGCATTTCGCAGATTGATGAATAGATATAGGGTATTAAAATGAAAAGTTAAAATAAACTACTTTGGATATCCAAGTTAAAAACTTAGACCACTTGGGTATAGTAGCCTTTATTTGCGACCTTCTCCACTAGTGATTCGACAGCAGCTTCAATTCTTTCCAAGCGATCGCCATTTTTATTTGCTCCATTAGTTATGGATGCCATGCTCCCAATAAATTTTTAAAGTTTCAGAAAGTCTCTTGCTGATAGCTGATAGCGCAGCACGAATGTGCAGATCGACCTATCCTAAAGGATTCCCTTCGGTCAAGGATACCGCTACGTATATCGTCTTCGACGACTGGCGATGCTACCGCATCGCGCAGCTGAAAACGATTGGACAAACAAAACACAATTTTGACTTGTCATGAATGTTCAAGTTGTATACTCGGCGTTGATCTCTACATACTTGTAGGTTAAATCACAACCCCAGGCGATGCTTTTGCCTGCACCCAAACCAATATTAACGGCGATCAAAACAGTATCTTCTTTTAAATAATCCCCTGCGGCGGCTTCCTTAAGGTAATTACTGGCAGCAGCGCGATCAAATTGTTGAGGTTGTCCATTACGCATCAGGTTGATCTTGCCCAATTTAATATTTAATTCGTCCTGATGAAACTTAACCCCTGCTCTACCTGCGGCGGCAGCAATTCGACCCCAGTTGGGATCACGACCAAAAATAGCTGATTTTACCAAAGATGAACCAGCGATCGTTTTGGCAACTTGAGCAGCAGCCTGATCGTCGGGTGCGCCCGATACCTGAACCTCAATCAGACAAGTTGCTCCTTCTCCATCACGAGCGATCGCCTTAGCTAGATATTGACACACTTCTGTCAACATTCCCTCTAGCTTGGTGGCATTGCGACTGTTATCTGTAATCGCCGTAGTGCGAGACTGCCCATTAGCCAGAGCTAAAACACAATCGTTAGTACTAGTATCACCATCAACGGTAATCTGATTAAAACTCTTATCTACCGATCGCTTGAGCATTTGATGCCATAAACCAGTGGATACCGCCGCATCACAGGTAATAAAGCCCAGCATCGTTGCCATATTCGGCGCAATCATCCCTGAACCTTTCGCAATGCCGCCAATACGGACAGGACGACCCTCAATCATCGTTTCCAGGGCAATTTCTTTAGTAACCAAATCCGTAGTGACGATCGCCTTTGCTGCATCTGCTCCACCATTCTCACTAGCCCCACGCACTAAGGGTAAAATTCCTGCCTTGAGCTGCTCCATTTTGATCCTTTGACCAATTACTCCTGTAGAAGCCAAAAGAACAGCATTGGGGTCAATATTAAGCTCCTGAGCCAACAATTGGGCGCTTTCTATCGCATCTTGCCAGCCCAACTCTCCTGTAGCGGCGTTAGCCTGTCCTGCATTACATAAAATAGCTCTGGCACTGGCTTTCTTTTGCAGACATTGACGACAATAATCAACACAGGCAGCACGTACTTGAGAAGTAGTAAACACCCCTGCGGCGATCGCCTCAGACTGAGACAAAATTAACGCCAGGTCTTTTGCTCCTGTAGATTTTAGTCCTGCGGCAACTCCTGCGGCAATAAATCCTTTTGGTGCAGTGATGCCACCCTCAACTACCTGCCAATCTGCCATTTCACTTTATTATTTTTCGTTTAATTATTTAAGCTTCGCCTCAAAGCTGATTATAGCAAGACCCAGAACCGCTGATTTTAAGTAGTGTGAAGCCAATTAGATTTTAAGTCTGCTGCTCTATGCTAAATTTAACTTCAGTGGCAATAAAGCCTAAATTTAATAACTCATCGGTTTTGTTCGGAATTAACCGTCAAACGTAAGGGGGAAAGTCCAGTGAAACTCTGGCGCTGTCCCGCAACTGTAAGGAGTCTTGCTCATAGCAGTCTCTAAGTCAGAATGCCCGCCGATAGTCATAAACATTAGCTCTTTTTAATCTGCGAGGTACAGATAATGCTAGTTTTAAGCAATCGAGATCAATTATTGCAGCACAGCTACTCCACAGAATTTCTGCTGCTCTAAGTGTACTAACTCTCAATCCGATTAACTCTCAACCAAAAATGACCAAGCTAGCAGCGGGGAGCTGAACTCGGCCAGTAATGCTTTGCGCCCGTTGCCACTGATTAGAGTTTTAGCGAATCATTAGTGCGATCGCTTTTTACCTGGGTCAAAGAGTAATTTATCAAGCATCTAAATCAGCTTTGTTACTGCGCTTTGCGGGATTTACCGTCTGCGGCATTGGCTTTGCTTTTCTCTCCAACGCTCTTTTAGGTTAATTTCTCCTAGTCAATACTGCTCAACTACACACTGTTCATCTACTTAACTATCTAAATTATCATGCATAAAATACCCGTTACCGTAATTTCAGGATTTTTGGGTGCTGGAAAAACCACCTTAGTACGCCACCTACTACAGAATAATCAGGGACGACGCATTGCTGTTTTAGTCAATGAATTTGGCGAAGTGGGGATCGATGGTGAATTATTGCGATCGTGTCAGGTTTGCGATGAAAACGAAAATCCGGCTAGCAATATTGTCGAACTAACCAATGGCTGTCTCTGCTGCACCGTTCAGGAAGAGTTCTATCCTACTATGCAGGAATTACTCAAGCGTCGAGATAAAATCGACTGTCTCTTGATTGAAACTTCGGGGCTAGCCTTGCCTAAACCACTGATTCAGGCTTTCCAATGGCCCGCAATTCGCAACAGCGCCACGGTAGATGGAGTGGTAACAGTAGTCGATTGTCACGCCTTGGGAATCGGTAATTTAGTCGGAGATATCGCTGCTTTAGAATCTCAGCGGGAGGCTGACCCCAATTTGGATCATGAAACCCCGATTGAGGAACTGTTTGAGGATCAGCTAGCCTGTGCTGATCTAGTTTTACTAACCAAAACCGATTTGGTTAATCAAGAAACCCTAACGCAGGTAAAAAACTGGCTGCAACAAGAACTAAAGCCTGGAGTAAAAATTGTCAGCGTTAAAGATGGAACAGTGAATCCTGAGCTAATGTTGGGCTTTAATGCAGCGGTAGAAGACGATCTCGACAACCGCCATTCCCATCATGATCACGAAGCAGAACACGAACACGATGAAGACATTAATTCCGTTGAGCTAGTTTTAGATCAATCCTTTGAGCCACAGGTACTAGTACAGCAGCTAAAAATACTAGTGACAGAGCAAGAAATTTATCGGATCAAAGGGTTTGTCTCTGTACCCCATAAGCCCATGCGTCTGGTACTACAGGGAGTTGGAAATCGTTTCGAGACCTTTTACGATCGCCTGTGGACAGCAGATGAATCCCGACAAACTAGTTTGGTCTTAATTGGTCATGATTTGAACCGCCAGCAAATCCAAGATTTGCTGCTAGAGTCTACCACTGTGGTCAGAACGTAAATTTACGCTAAAATCTGACTACTTAATCCAGATAAACTAATTGAGAGCGGACAATCTCCGCTAAAATTACGGTGGAGTAAGTTTGTAGCTTATTTTGTTAACAGCTCATACCATATCTCAGAAAATGTCATGAAAATTAAAGCATTAGCTGGCGTATTTGCTGGACTTGGCGTAGTTATCGGTAGTGCGATCGCCAACCCCGCAGCGGCACAAACCAAAAACAATAATACTTATTATTGCGCTCAACTTAACAGTAGTTGGAACACTTTTGTTAACACCCCTAGAGGGCGAGTTAAACTAATCAACTGGGCAAATGAATTCGCCCCAGATTGGACACCACAAAAAAGATGTTCGGCAGTATCAGGTAGATTTCAAAAGTTCCTTGATCAAGGTAACTTGAAGTTTATTCGTACTGGAAATGTCAATAATCTACCCGTTCTCTGTGTCGCCAATGCTCGTGGTGGCATTTGCCCTGACGAGAATGTCTTGATTACTCTCAAGCAAGGTACAGATCCCGAAAGAGTATTAATCAAGCTAGTAGATTTTCGTCGTAGCGTCAGTGGACAAACTTTAACCCTCAGTGCTGACGATCCAGGATTCTATTCTGACGGTGAATTTTATGTTGATATGGATAAATTTTTAGAAGCAGTACCAGTAGATAATTAAGGTCATCGGCTCAGATAATCGGCTCGCAAATACTACACTCTAAATTTATTTAATGAATGAACCGGTCACCCAATCAGGGGTTTAACAACCAAGACAAAAGCGAAGATAGTCATCCTAAACCAACTATTTTCCCCGCAACATCCCAAGTCCTGAAGATGATTTTTTGTTTTATCTGCACTGGGATGTTTTTGTCTGGAGATGGCGATCGCCTAAAAAGCACGATAGCATCAGTAGACCCCCAAAAATTAGCCAAGAGAGTTAATCAGGTTGCAGCCGACATCAGCATCAGAATTCTCGACCAAGACTTCTTAGGTTCGGGCTTTATCGTCCAGCAGACGGGTCGCGAATATATTATTATTACCAATCAACATGTTCTGAGAGCAGGGAAAGCCCCCTACAAAATTGAAACCGTAGATGGAAAAATCCATCAGGCAAAAGTCATCAGCGACATGAATGCTGCTGATTATCAATACGACTTAGCCGCTCTGAAGTTCTCCGCAGACGAAGTTTACCAGACAGCAACAATTGGTAATTCAGTTGAGCTAAAAGTCGGACAGCCTGTCTTTGCCGCAGGATTCCCCTATCAAGAATCTTCTACCGATACTAAAACCCCCGCGCTCTTTGCCGAGTCCAACTCATATAGCTCCAGAAAGCTAGCTTTAAAATCAGGTAGGATTGCCATCATCCTCAATCAAGCCCTCGAAGAAGGTTATCAAATTGGCTACACTAACGATGTCAAGAAAGGTATGAGTGGCGGAGCATTAATAAATGACCAGGGAGAAGTAATCGGCGTAAATGGCAAACATGCCTATCCTCTGTGGGAGTCTCCCGAAATTTATCAAGATGGCTCAGAACCCTGCCCTGCCCTACAAGAATTGATTACCCGCTCTAGCCTGGCAATTCCCATCGAAAAAAGTAGCGAACTAGCAACACAGCTCAAGTCCATCAAACCTATCCCAAAGACTGAACGCCCTGTTAATAACAACTCCTACGAAGACTCTCCTCTAGCCGCTAAAATGCAGGCGATCGCCGAAGAAACAATGAAAAAATGCCGCCAACAGCCTGCCGTGTTGGAAGATCAGTAATTAGTAATTAGTAAATTAGTTCTTAGCTTTTAGCCTTTCAGTTTTTGAACTTGTTGTCACCTCGTGAGCAGGAACTACCTAAAAAAAAGATTCTCAGTTTTACCTCAGAATCTTTTACTGGGATTTTAATCGATTTGTAATTATCGTTGCCAAATAGTAATCACCAACTACATCATTATTTAAACCGATACTTATTAGTGTTAAGAGTTGATTTTAATCAATTCTAATCAGCCTTTAATCCAATCAAAGTATGGAGCTAGTCGTCAAGAATACCAAAACCAGAAAAGCTGCGATAAGGATCACTATGCTTGTTGCTTTTTTGAATATCCCCTTTAATTTGATCTAAATCAATATAGCGATCTGCCACATTTATTAAGCTATCGCTGGTCATGGAACGTAAACTGACAACTTCTACTCTTGCACCTCGGTAGCTGACTGCATCTACCGCATAAGCTAAATCCCCGTCTCCGCTGACCAATACAGCCGTGTCATAAGCAGAAACCAAAGCCATCATATCCACAGCTATTTCTACGTCTAAATTAGCCTTTTTTGAGCCATCATGAAGCTGTACTAAATCTTTAGCAATGACGCGATAACCATTGCGACGCATCCAGAGCAAAAAGCCCTGCTGCTTTTCGTTAGTGCGATCGACTCCTGTATAAAAAAACGATCTCAGTAGTCGAGATCCACCAGTGAGGCGATATAGAAGCTTACTGTAGTCAATCTCGATACCTAGCTGTAGCGCGGCATAAAATAGATTAGAACCATCAATGAAAATTGCTACACGTCCTCTATTTTCTAGGATTTGTTCGGGGGTAAAAATGGGATCGCTGCCGAAATTGTCTAGCATTGTCTTAAGCCTCTATTTTATGAAAAAAGAATTTATTCTATTTAGGTGGGTTAGTCCTATGATTATTAACCGCTAAACGCCTACAGCGTATAAACTCGGGACAAATATGAGAGTTAGCAGTTTTTAACCCATGTACAGTTGTTTTAAGTAGGACTGTCTCCAAAGAAGAAACAAACCATTAGGAAGATCGAAATATAGACCGAGTATTCTAGTTTTATTAATGACGGCGCTTTAAATTTTTTTCAGTTAGAGCTAAAAGCTACTTCACAACGAATTAACTATTATTACTTAACTGACAAAAGCCTTGATTAATCTAAAATTTTCTGAACTTAACATCTATCCTTTATATCAGTAAAAAAATAAAAGGCTCGGATTTACTTGCCATTATTTAATCTTCTGACGGTAATTCTAATTTGGAAAAAACGGGACTAGCCTTGCCCAAAGTTTTGCTGTTCAAGAGTTCACCCCACTGGGAATGGGTCTGAAAATCTATCCCGGACTCTGCGGTCTGATCTTGGTTGAAATTTCCCTCAAATCCCAACTGCTGGTAAATTTTACTGCTAGTCGTGGGAATTACAGGGGACAACAGATAGGCAGATAGACGGATAGACTCTAAAACGGCATATAAAATGTGTTCGACTTCAGTATGCTGCTCCTGTTTAAATAGTTTCCAAGGCGCACTATCATCAATATACTTATTGACCGCTCGAACCAAGACCAAAGTCTCCGTACAAGCCTGGCTGACTTGAAGGTTTTCATAAGCTTCAATTACACGATCGCTCAAAGTTAAACCAATACTTTTTAGAGGATGGTCTGAACTATAGTCAGCACTGGATAACTGCGGTACGGTACTCTGACAATATTTTTTCAACATTCCCAGACTACGGTTGAGCGAATTTCCCAGCACGTCAGCTAAATCGTTATTAAGCACGTTAATAAAACGAGTTTCATTAAAATCGCCATCGTTGCCTAACTCGATTTCTTTGAGGAAGTAGTAGCGTACAGCATCCGCGCCGTATCTATCCACCAACTCAATTGGATCGATAGTGTTACCAAGGGTTTTGCCCATTTTCAGTCCGTCTTTGGTTAAAAAACCATGACCGAAAACTTGTTTTGGCATAGGCAAACCAGCAGAAGCTAACATAGCAGGCCAGTAAACAGCATGAAATCGTAATATATCTTTACCTATTAGATGAAGATTGATGGGCCACCACTGAGCCAGAGCATTGTCTAAAGTCGGCTCTTGGTCTGGTTCTAAAAGGGCTGTAATATAGCCCAGTAAGGCATCAAACCAAACGTAGATGGTATGCTTTTCGTCTACAGGAACGGGAAAACCCCAGTCTAAGTTGACACGAGAGATAGAGAAGTCTTTTAAGCCTTGTTTTACAAAGTTAAGTACTTCATTACGCCGACTAGGAGGCTGGATAAAGTCTGGCTGAGACTCATAAAGTGACTCTAGCAACGGTTGGTATTTGGAAAGACGAAAGAAGTAGTTTTCTTCATCACGCCACTCAGCCTGTTTATTGGTGTGAATCGCGCAATAGTGGTCTTCAAGTAACTCTCGTTCTTCCTTAAATTCTTCACAAGAGACGCAGTACCATCCTTGCTGACGATCTAGGTAAATATCGTCTTTTTGCCAGACTCGCTCAAAAAACTGATTAACAATTTGCTCATGTTTCGGTGCAGTCGTGCGACTAAAGCGATCATATTTGATATCTAATTTAGTCCACAAAGACTGAAAACTAGTAACAATGCGATCGCAATGAACTTGAGGTTCGACATTCTCTGCTGCTGCGGTGCGCTGAATTTTTTGTCCATGCTCATCTGTTCCCGTAATCATGAGGACTGATTTACCCTGTAGACGGTGAAATCTAGCTATCGCGTCCGCCACCATGGTAGTGTAGGCACTGCCAATATGAGGAACTCCATTAACGTAATAAAGGGGAGTGGTTAAAGAGAATTTTTGGTGATTATCGATATTATTCATTGGAATTAGCAAGAAATTGCCAGAGCTAGAAAAGGTAAGCAGAGCGACTGCAATCCATAGGGTTAATGCTCGTCAGAAGCAATTTCAAATTGTTGAAGTTGTATAGTTCTAGATTTATGTTTCTAGATTTGTTTTTTATATTTTGCGAACCCAACCACTACAGTATCAATTACAACAGAGCTTGAAATTAAGGTTAAGAAGAATACTTAATAAATTTTCGATTTCGTTAACAAACTGAATTTCCAGTCTGAAAAATAAACCAAAATGATCTACTTTTTTTTCTGTCTAGTGCTTTCCTTGTCGGAAGTTAAATCCAGAATATTGTGCTAAAGGTAAAGTATTCCTCCATACTATAAATAGACCTGTAAAAGCAACAAAAAAGCAGTATATAGCTTTTTAATGTTTAATATGCTAGTAATTTATTGAATGCTCTCATTTACACCGCGTTTTCTTGCTCAATCTTTAATATCAGCAGTTAATCTAGATTTAACTCAATCCTGTAGCGATCGCATTCCCGCAGACATTCCCACCATCGTCGTTAGCAATCATCGCAGTTTTTTAGACGCGCCAATTTTAATCAAAGTAATTCCTAATACCCTCCGAATTGCCTGTCATCACTACATGGGACAGACTCCAATTGTGCGCGAGATAGTTGAGGCGCTGGGTTGTTTTCCTCTGGGATCGCTAGAACACAGACAAAAAGAATTCTTTGCACGAGCCAATCAGCTTTTAACTTCGAGACAGTGGGTTGGTTTATTTCCCGAAGGGACAAAACCTATGATAGAACCAACTGCACCTGGTGAGATTAATCCTTTCCATCGTGGTTTTGCTCATCTAGCCTGGAAAGCACCTGTAGCCAGTTTAGCTGTTTTACCAGTGGCGATCGCCTCTTTATCAGAAACTAATTATCCGAGTATTCCCATTCGCTGGCTAAAGCAGTTTGATCGGGATGAACCATTCTTTGAACGCCAAGGCTTACACCCGATGCTAGTTTATCATCGCGTCCATGTAGCAATCGGCAGACCCTACTTGATCAACACGGCTCAAAAGCAGGAATATAAAGGTAGAAAGGCTAAAGAACTAGTTTTAGATCTAACCGAGTATTGCCAAAGTCAAATCACTGAGTTATTGCAGAACGGGTGTTATTAATTGAACATTCGTGACAAGCTAAAGTTATGTGTTGCTTGTAAAATCGTTATTTAGCTATTAGCTATCAGCTGCCACAAGCAAAGCTTGCTTAGTCGCCGTTAGGCGGCGATCTGCGCTTTTGAGCTGTTGTCAGTAATTCAAGCTTGAATAGGTTGCTCTCCATAAGGATAAGCTTCAATCCATATTTGGAGTTGAGACAAACAAATCTAAAGAAAAACAGAGGTAAACAAGACTCGGTTGAAAAATGTCAGAGAATAGCAAATATTAATAAGCCTTAAGTTTTATATTGTTTCTTTATACATCTTTATGGGTTTTGAACTTAGCGTAGATTTTATTGAACCGAGAGAGATTGATCCCCAGCAACCGCTATTTGTTTATCTACCTGGAATGGACGGTACAGGAAGATTGTTGCAAACTCAGTCTGATGATTTGGCGGTTGATTTTGACCTGAGATGTATCACAATTCGTACTGATAACTACAGTACATGGCAAGATTTAGCCAGAGACACTGTAACTTTAATCAAGGCGGAATTAGCTCAAAAGACGAATCAGGAAGTGTATTTGTGTGGGGAATCTTTTGGTGGTTGTCTGGCATTAAGAACTGCTTTAGCTGCGCCAGATTTGATTAGCAAGCTGATCCTCGTCAATCCCGCCTCTTCTTTTAATCAGCTACCAATTTTAAGCTGGGGTTCTAATATTACAGGTTTATTACCATCTTGGATACATCGTTATTCAGCAGTGGGACTGCTACCTTTTTTAGCCAGTCTAAATCGAATTAGCGACTGCGATCGCGATCGCCTGGTTGAAAGTATGAAGTCGATCCCCCCTCATGTAGTTAGCTGGAGACTATCCTTATTGCGAGATTTTAAGATATTAGATGAAGAATTACGCAGTCTCGATATTCCCAGTTTAATCCTGGCTGGCGCAGCGGATGGATTACTTCCCTCTGTAGAAGAAGCGGAGAAGCTGACTGCTCTTTTGCCCAGAGGACAAATGACAGTATTGCCTCAAAGTGGTCATGCTTGTCTTTTGGAAACAAATATTAATCTGTATCAGATTTTATTAGAGGAAAATTTTATTCCCGCCCCAGCTAAACTGCTATTAAAACTATGATTCTGTAGAGGCTTGGGGATATAACTGACGACTAATATGCGTAGCGGTATCCTTCAGGACAACTAACGACTAACCATCTACAAACTAACTTTTGGTTCCTGATATTTTAGGTACTCTGTATTGACTCCTGACTCTCGCACGAGAGCAATTTTCCCTGTTCGCGCAATTTCTCGAATACCAAACTTGGTTAACATCTGAATAATAGCGACAATCTTGCCAGGATCGCCCACTACTTCTATGGTTAAAGCATCTTCTGCCAAATCTACTACACGAGCGCGGAATATTTCCGCTACCTGAATTACTTCTGCACGATTTGAGGCGGTAGCGTTAATCTTAATCAGCATTAGTTCTCTTTCCACACAGGGCTGTTGACTAATATCCTGAACCTTCAAGACGCTAATCAACTTATATAGTTGTTTAATTAACTGTTCGACCACTTTCTCATCTCCAGGGACAACCATTGTGATGCGTGATACTCCTGACTGTTCAGCAGATCCTACCGCCAAGCTTTCGATATTAAAACCGCGACGGGCAAATAAGCCCGAAATACGGGTTAAAACTCCTGCTTCGTCTTCTACTAAGACAGAAATGGTTTGCTTAGACATAGCTGAGAAATGAATCGATTGGATGAGGTTAATTCTTTATCATAAATGAATTTGGTAGGCTCAATCCGATTGTAAATATACATTGCAAATATACTTTTAGCTGGCTGAGGATCTCGCTACAAATCGATTCTAAACTCATAACCTCTGGCTGCAAATCCTAACTTTTCGTATAGCTGATGAACTTTGGGACGGGATTTTCGGCTAGTAAATTAGCTTATAGCAGTTGTTTTGTCTGGCAGCGTCGATTATCCGTTTAACTAATCTTGTTCCCAAGCCCGAACCGCGATAATTTTGCTCAACGTAGACATCTTCCAACAAACTAAACGGTTCTTGATGTAGTTCATTGTGCATGATGTAAAGATAAGCTCTGACAATTTCGCGATCTCTTTCGATAATCGAGAATCTAATTCCTCTAGCCTCGACGGTTTTTGTCTTGATGTCGCCGTGGATATTCACTGTCATAGCTTTATTTGACTACAGGTTCTATTTTGAATGATTATAATTGCCAAAGCAAAGCTGTCTTTTCTTAACTTCAATGTCAAATTATCCCAGGATAAGCCGTAATTACCTTTATCTGCTGCTGCTGCTGTTATTGCCGTTTCTTCAGCTTTGCTATCAGACGTTTAACAAAAACTATTACGCTTTCGACCTTGATATTTTGCGTTTTTTAGAAGGGAAACAAAACCCGCTACTCAATTTTGTTTTCACTAGCATCTATCTAATCAGTAATACCTATGTTACGGGCGCGATTGTTCTTGTGGCTTTAATTGCTTTGATTCGTTTACGCTGCTGGAACGAAGTTAAGGCGCTAGTGTTTGCTACTTTAGGTATTTTGATTCTGGTAGATAAGATCCTTAAGCCTTTCTTTGATCGCGATCGCCCTCCTAAACCGAGACTGGTAAGCGATCTTAGTCCCGATAGTTTTCCTAGCGGTCATGCAGCAGGAAATTTAGTCTTTTATTTTTACCTCTCTTTCGTTTTGGCTACCCTATATCCGAAGTGTGCTAAATATGTCTATGGTTTTTCCACCTTTTTAGTTCTGTTGATTGGCTTTGGCAGTATTTATGTCAAGGCTCATTGGACAACGGATATTTTGGGCGGCTACATTTTTGGCTACTGTTGGCTATTAATCAGCTTGAGTCTGTTAAAGTTGCTCAAATATCGACAACTTAAATCATAAGCATTGAAAAGCGTTGTTAAATCTGGGCTAGAGCTAATCTTGATGGCGATTTGCGAAGCATAGCCGCCCTAAAGGATACCGCTTCGCATAAAGGAATCGCCTTTATTTAACCTTAATTACCTAAGAACAAAAAGCCAGTTGACACACAATTTCAGCTTGCCAGCAATGTATAATAAATTACATATTTCTCATTTCTTAACGCTTCACTGACAAATTTTAGCTGCCAACTTCATCAGAACTTCATCCAACTACAATGCACCATTCATGAAGTTCGTACTTGACACAGCCGTTAATAATTAGAGGATCTTGGGCAACAATTGCTTCGGCTTCGGACATTGAATCTGCTTCAAACATGAGCATTCCGCCGCCTAATTCACCCCAATAACCCGTTTTCGCCTTATGTCCTTGATCAATTAATTGCTGCACAAAAGATTTGTGCGCTGCTACATATTGGTCAAAAACTGCTTTGTCAACAATGCCTGTTTCTATTTTGACGAAGGTTGCCATCGGTTTTACCTAAATTACTTCATCAAATCAACATAATGGAAATATTATAGTAGTGCTAAATTTGCAGTTGAAAACTTTACTTGGTAATTTTTGTAAAACTTAAATGTTCTTTAGAAACCTGTACAACAAGAGGAAAATGGCAAATTTAAAAATTTCTATTGTTGGGGGGTCAAATTCAGTTATGAGGCGAGGATATGCCAAGTATCTGGGAAACAATCTTGCGGAACTAACTGCACAAAAAACCTCGCTTGAGTCTTATTCTCTTGGCGGCGTGCCAAATATTTTTGGCACAATTCAGGAAGACAGATATGATATTGCGGCGAAGAGCGATATTATCTTTTTTGAATACTGCGTCAACGATCGCCATGCGATTGAAATCAATCACTACAGTCTAGAATGGGCAGGAAAATCTTTAGAAGGATTTATTCGTAAGTGCCAGAAATCAAATCCTCACTGTCTGACCGTGCTGCTTGTATTTGGTGTCAATAAAGAAGAGTATTATCAGCAACACTGCGCCATATCGGAACTCTACGAGTCTATTGGTCAGCATTATTGTCTTCCCGTAGTTAATTTAACCGAGATCCTACGTCAAGAAAGAGGTTTGGACTTTATTCAGTCTCTTTATAGCGGCGATGACGTGGCTCACTACAGTAGACCCTATGGGGTGCAGGTAATTGCTCAAACGATTGCCGACCAGCTAAAAAAAGCAGGCATAGTTAACAGCTTGAAGTCTGATAAAAACTTACCTAAAAAAATTAATACCCAGCCAGTTTATCAAGATAATCTCGAAAACTTACGCTTTTTTACTGATTTTAGTCAGGGCAATTTTTTTAAGCATCAGGCAAAAGCATCGATTTACCAAAATTCGGTGTTTCGAGAAGAAAACTACACTCTAGTTTCCGGTAATTCCCTCAATTTCTTACTTAAAGGAAGTTTGATCGCTTTGTATATCAAGTCGGATTTAAATGATGGCTTGATCGAAATCAAATTTGGCACAGAACGAATCGTTACTAGTTCTTATTCTGAATGGGTGACAAAGATCAGACCCAATAATATTAACCTGATTACTTTGCCTCTCAGAAGATTTACAACCGCCACAGACTTTGTAAAGGTATCAATTGCTTGTTGTCAAGAATACACCGATGATTTTGAACTGGACTACATTAAGCAAGAACCCAAAAAGAAAAATCCTCAGCAATGGCGATTAAACATCATTGGTATTGCCCATACAGGAGAATTAAAGCCTCTGGCATAGATTTACCATTGGTGATAAGTTAACGTTTTGTGTTGTTAGTTGTTAGTTGTCCTAATCTAATCTTGTACGGCTATACTACCCAAACTCGTCGCCAGTGCTCAATCTCCGAGAGAAACTTTACTAGCTACCTTAGCAGCCTTTTGTCTCGCTAACTCTGTGGTTTCCCCCTTGGCTAAAGCCACTCCCATGCGCCGATAGGGACGAGAATTTGGTTTACCAAACAAACGGAGATCGGTATCTATCTCTATTAAGGCGGCGGCTACGTTGAAAAACTCGATTTGAGCAGAATTTTTGGTCGCTAGAATCACGGCGCTAGCAGCAGGGGAAAAGAGTTCAATCTGGGGAATTGGCAAGCCTAAAATGGCTCTTAAGTGTAGTTCAAACTCATTGAGATTTTGCGAGATTAGCGTCACCATACCCGTATCATGGGGACGAGGAGAAAGTTCGGAAAAAATCACCTCGTCCTGAGTAATAAAGAACTCTACGCCAAAAATACCAGCACCACCTAAAGCATCCGTTACTTTACTAGCGATCACTTCTGCTTGCTTAATTTTCTCTGGCTCAATCCCCGCAGGTTGCCAAGACTCCTGGTAGTCTCCTCTCTCTTGACGATGACCGATGGGAGGACAAAATATAGTGGGTGCATTCCACTGTTTCACCGTCATCAGGGTAATTTCGAGTTCAAAGTCGATAAACTCCTCAACAATGATTTTTTGGGTGTCCCCTCTTGCTCCTGCGATCGCATATTCCCAAGCTTGCTCCACTTCTTCCGCCGACTTAACAATTGATTGACCCTTACCCGAAGAAGACATGACGGGTTTAACCACGTTAGGAAAGCCAATTTCTGCCGCTGTTTGAGTCAATTCCTCTAGAGTCGTGGCGTAGGCATATTTAGCGGTGCGGATACCTAGTTGCCGGGCGGCTAATTCCCGAATGCGATCGCGATTCATGGTGTAGTTGGTGGCAGCAGCAGTAGGGATAACGGTAATACCACGCTGTTCAAATTCTTCTAGCTTTTCTGTCCGTATTGCCTCAATTTCTGGCACTATGAAGTTAGGTTGGTGTTGCTGTACTATGCGCTCCAAATCATCACCATCAAGCATCGAAATCACCTCAGAAGTGTCTGCTACCTGCATTGCTGGGGCGTTGGCATAACTATCTACAGCAATCACAAAATTTCCCAGACGTTGAGCTGCAATCACAAACTCCTTGCCCAATTCTCCTGCACCAAGCAGCATAATTTTTTGTGGTAATTGCAGATTCTTCATGTCAGGCGACCGCACTTTGGCTAAAACTTCAATCCAAATTGTAAAACTATTTAAGATAGAGTAGAACGCTTGTCTTAAACTTAAGAGACAGAGTATAATCAGGAATTGTGTCTAATCATCTCTAGTCAATGCCTAAGCTAAAAACCAAAAAGTCGGCTGCCAAGCGTTTTCGTATTACTGGCAGCGGCAAGAAAATTATGCGCCGTAAAGCTTTTAAGAATCACCTACTAGAGCGTAAAAGTAAAGAGCGTACTCGTCGTCGTCTATCAAACATGGCAGTGGTGCATGAAACTGATGAGCTAGCAGTCCGCAGGATGATGCCCTACAGCTAAATCTATAAGCCAAATTTATAAATTCAACTGTAATTTTCACCGAACAAAGTTTCACAAAATTTCTCAATATTAATCATGAGTAGAGTCAAACGGGGTAATGTTGCCCGTAAACGTCGTAAAAAGATCCTCAAGCTAGCAAAAGGCTTCCGTGGTTCTCATTCCAAACTATTTCGTACCGCTAACCAGCAGGTAATGAAGGCATTGCGTAATGCCTATCGCGATCGCCGTAAACGCAAACGTGATTTTCGCCGTCTCTGGATTACCCGCATCAACGCCGCCGCCAGAATAAATGGCTTAAGCTACAGCAAGCTAACTCATCAGCTAAAGAAAGCGGAAGTCGGTCTTAACCGTAAGATGTTGGCACAGCTAGCTATGGTAGACCCAGATGCCTTTACTAAAGTAGTTGAAGTCGCCAAATCTGCCAGCTAAATGCTGCTTGCTTAGACTAACTAGTACCGCTGCGCGGAAGTACCACAAGGGCATAACATCAGAAGTCACAAAGGCGACCAGGTTCGCCGCATGTAGTCAGAAGCATTTAACTAAAATGTCGGGCAGAATTCCCTTCTGCTCGCAGAGCCTATCGGCTCAAGGCGCGATTAGCGTCGCTTGGCTGCTGTGCAGCCTGCACTTAGGGATGAATGCCCGACCAATAAATAAGACATTTTTTGCGCTTCTATCATTTTATGATATCGTGATAGACATGATTAGACAAGCGCAGAAAGTACGAATCTATCCAAGTAACGATCAAAAACAGCAATTAGCAGGTGCTATGGGCTGTTGTCGCTGGTGGTGGAACTTTGCGCTAAACAAAAGCATCGAAACGTACAAAGAAACAGGTAAAGGCTTGTCTCGCAGTGCTTTAAATGCTTTGTTGCCCAATCTAAAGAAAGAAAATGAGTGGTTGAAGCGTGATGTATATTCTCAATCTTTGCAACAAACATCGCTCAACTTGTCTCGTGCTTTTATCAACTTCTTTGAAAAAAGAGCTAAATTTCCCAGATTCAAGTCTAAACACAAAAAGCAGTCTGTAGGTTTTCCTCAGTCTGTGAAAGTCGTTGATGATTCGATTAAATTACCTAAGATTGGTTTAGTTAAAGCAGTCTTCGATCGTCGTTATCATGGCAAAATCAAAACTGTTACTGTTACCAAAGATAGTTCCGATCAATATTTCGCTTCTATTATTTACGAAGTTGAAGCTTGTTTCATATCTGGTAATGGTAATAAGATTTTATCCATTGACTTAGGAATCAAAGATTTCGCCATAGTCCACGATGGAATAAAGACAAGTAAATATGCCAACCCCAGACACATTAAGAAGCACGAGAAAAACCTAGCTAGAAAGCAAAAGAAACTGTCTCGAAAACAACTGGGTAGTAGATCGAGACAAAAAGCCGAAAATAAGGTCGCTAAAGTTCACGCACGTATAAGCAATTCCCGTCAAGATTTTCTACATAAATTAAGTAGAAAGCTGACTAACGAGAGTCAAGTTATTGTGGTAGAAAACCTCAATATTAGGGGATTAGTGCGTAATCATAAATTAGCTAAAGCAATTTCTGATGTTGGGTGGGGAATGTTCGTGAATTTCTTGAGTTACAAGCTTGAGCGAGAGAATAAAAAACTCATAGAAATCGACCGATTTTTCCCTAGTTCCCATATCTGTCCAGACTGCCTGACTCAACAGCCAAAAATGAATCTATCTGTTCGAGAGTGGACGTGCGTAAATAGCGCGTGTAATGCCCATCATGACAGAGACGAAGCAGCAGCTAAAAATATTAGGGCAGAAGGAATCAGAATGCTAAAGGCGGATGGAATAGCCGTCTCTGCTAGTGAAGGGAGCGTCAGACAGAATCGTGGTCGAAAGACTAAGGTAATGCAGCACCCCGCGAAGCTAGAAACCCCATCCTCCTTCGAGGTGGGGTAGTTCATAGACTCGG
>JBCCNG010000005.1:0-22003 GCA_039025955.1 Cyanobacteria bacterium P01_C01_bin.72
AAAACTAATTAGTAATCTACTAAAATCTATAGCTCTAATTCCTAATCCTGAAGATTTAATTAAGGAGGTATTACAATATGAGTTTTTTGTCTGAATTCTGGACGCTTTTCATAGCAAAGTTGCAGTCCCCGACACTTGGCTTTCTAATTGGTGGTATGGTTGTTGCTGCCGTCAATAGCCGACTGGCAATTCCCGATACGATCTATAAGTTCATCGTCTTCATGCTGCTGATCAAAGTTGGTTTAAGCGGTGGCATTGCGATCCGCAATGCTAATCTACTGGAGATGCTGTTGCCAGCAATATTCGCCATGTTGGTGGGTATACTAATTGTCTTCATTGGGCGTTACACATTAGGCAAGCTGCCAAAAGTCAAAACCGTTGATGCCATTGCCACTGCGGGCTTATTTGGTGCGGTGAGTGGTTCTACCCTTGCTGCCGCCCTGATCGTACTGGATGCGGAAAAAATCACCTACGAACCCTGGGCTGCCGCGCTGTATCCCTTCATGGACATTCCCGCGCTGGTGGCGGCGATTGTTTTGGCTAGCGTTTATCTCAGTCAGCAGCGCGAGCAGAAAGAAGAGTATCTTAGCCAGCAGTCCGTCACTGCCGGCGGTTATTTTAGCAAGCAGAGCATTACCGCCAGCGGCTATCCCAAGCGAAGTCAAGTGAAGCAGCGGGTTGAAATTTGGCCTATCGTCAAAGAAAGTCTTCAGGGTTCTGCCCTATCGGCATTGCTACTTGGTCTTGCTCTAGGGATGCTAACCCGACCAGAAAGTGTTTATGATGACTTCTTCAATCCCCTTTTTCGTGGTCTGCTTTCCATACTAATGTTAGTGATGGGAATGGAAGCCACTGCCAGGATTAGCGAGCTACGTAGGGTAGGTCAGTGGTACGCTCTGTATGGTGCGCTGGCTCCCTTGTTGCATGGACTCATCGCCTTCGGTTTTGGTATGATTGCCCACTTCATTACAGGATTCAGCCCTGGTGGTGTTGTGATCTTAGCTGTGATCGCTGCCTCCAGTTCCGATATTTCGGGACCCCCCACTTTGCGAGCAGGTATTCCGTCTGCTAATCCCTCTGCCTACATTGGCTCGTCTACAGCCGTCGGGACGCCGATTGCTCTAGCCGTAGGAATTCCACTTTACATCGGACTCGCTCAGGTGTTGATGGGTAGCTGACCCTAGAAAGTGTGAGTTGGATGAGTACCAAATTTGTTATTTAGGGTAAAGCAGAGGGCAATAGGATATATTTTTCCTAGCCCAGATGAATTCAATTAAGCTCGATTTTTGCCCATAAGCTAGGAATATTTTTCGTCTAACTGACGTTAAAAAGCTCGTGAGTTTTGATTAACAAATATATATATCAAGAGGTAACTAATATGACCCAGCAAGCCAGTAAGCTGATCATCGTCACAGAAAAGTTGCTGCTAAAAAAGATCGCCAAAATTATCGATAAAGCCGGGGCTACTGGTTATACGGTAGTGGAAGCTGGCGGCAAAGGCAGCCGCAATGAGCGCTCGACGGGAAGACCAACCATTTATGACAACTACTCGAATATCAAGTTTGAGGTGCTTACCCGCGATCGAGATCTGGCTCTAAAGATTTCCGATGAGGTCGCAGCGCAGTTTTTTGACGATTATTCAGGCATTGCCTATCTCTGTGAAGCAGAGGTACTGCACGCGCACAAGTTCTAATTCACAACCCAGCTAAATAAAATAAAGTCAAAATAGATCAAAATAGAGTTTCTATTCGAGGGAAATGATCGAACGATTAGTATCTTGAGGCATAAAAGTGCGATCGCTCGGTAATGGGGCAACGGGTTTGGTCAGGGTAAATTCTCCTGCTTTAATCCAGGCTTTTAATTCCTCTGCCACCTGGAGGGAGCGATATTTACTAGCTAGAGGCGCAACTCTAACTGATTGACCATCAATAGTCACATGACCTTTTTGAAGCTGTTCGTAGCTTACTAAACCAAAGGTAGGGCGGACACGACGAGGAATTGAAAAGTCGATGACGGGGGCAACTATATCACGGTCTACCACGGAACAATTTTGGATTACTTTTTCACTAGTTACAGGTAATGCTACCCCGACCCCCAGCATAATCGATGGACCATAATTCTTAAAATAACAGCCTCGTACCCAGTCAGCACTCATTTGCTTGGCATCTCCTACCAATGCCACCGTTGCCGCTGGTCCGATAGGTGTACGATTTGGTAAACGTCTTTGCAGGGGAAAATGTTGTGTCCCTTCCCAAGCAATATAGCCAATACCACCACCAAGAAATATCTTACTGCCAATTCCTACCGAAGTCAGGTCTGGATCATTCAGCAGTGGCGAAATAGCCCCTGGGTTGGAATAGACGGCGTTGCCTAATCTCGGTTGTAATGCACCCAGATAAGTATACAAAGTGCGATCGCCACCGTTGACCCCCACAATAAAGTTTTGGTAGAGATTACGGGGATTAAAGAGATAAAATTGATTGATATTGTCTTTGGTAATTGCGTTTTCCCACATACCTCGGGGATAACAGTCGGTTTTTTGTCCGATCGCTTTAAGCTGTACTGCTTTTCCGGCAATCAAGTCTTCAATTATATGACCGCCACCTTTTTCACTCCCCTCGCGTAAATTAGAATCACTCTCTTGCAAATTATAGTCAGCGGTAGCTGTTGCCCCCAAATACAGATCTACTGCACCAAAGGCAGCGTAGGCAGGAATTCCGTCCAGCCAGCATTGACGAATCTTGATTGGCGGATCGGTATGTCCAAGATTAATAATTGCCCCAGACGACTCCATCGGCTCAAATGTCCCTGTGGTAATAACATCAACCTGTTCAAAAATTTTAGTAATTCCTAGGGCTTCTATTTTTGCTTTGACTTCGGCTACTGTCCAGACAACAGCCTGACCACGAGTTATTTTTTTATTGATTGTCGCGATCGTTCGCATAGATTGATTACTAGTTAATACCTACTACCTACTATCTACTTCCCACTACCCACTATCTACTCCTCCTCTCCTTTGCCCAGCTTGACGATCGCCGCCTGCTGATCTAAACGTTCTTTCCTGGCAAAAGGACGATCCCAGTTATCCAAAACATCCTTAATAATCACTTCTTTAAACCAAATCTGACCTACTACCGTTAAGGGTAGGGAGAGAAACAAACCTAAAAACCCAAAAAATGTGGCAAAAAATAGTTGAGACAGGAGAGTAATGGCAGGAAGCAGAGCTACTTGTTGTGCCATCACAATAGGAGTTAAAAGGTTACTTTCAACCTGTTGAATAATTATATAAAGAATTAGCACAGCCAGAGATTTCCATGGGGCTTCAATTAAAGCGATCGCCATGGGGGAAATTACGCTCAAAGTCGGACCCAGATTAGGAATAAAGGTCATGACCCCCGCTAATATTGCCTGGGAAAGAGCAAGAGGAATACGCAGGATCAGCAGTCCGATAAAGCTCAACAAAGCAATGACCACCATGTTAAAGAGGATTCCCACCAGCCATCCTTCTAAACCTTTGGTGCATAGGTCTAAAATTTCTTCAACTCGACGACGGTAAAAAGCAGGAAATAGACGCTTAAAACCCTGGCGATAGGTCAGAGGATCGGCAAGTAACATTAAGGTAATCGCCAGCAGCAGCAAAGTACCTAGCAAAACTCCTAAAGAGTTGTAAAAAATAGTTAGACCGCCTCCTAAAAATTGATTGATTAGTGGTTGCAGTTGCCGATTCAAGTCATTGGTGTCTGGCAACAGGTTAATTATTCTCGGATCTAGCCTTTCGGAAAGTACATCGATCCAAATATCTAATCTTTCAATCCCCAGAGGAATCAATTTAGTCAAATCTTGAAATTGATCAACAAACGGAGGGACAACAATCCAGAGGCAGCTAATGATCACAACAATAAGCAGCAGCATTGAGAGCAACACCGCATTAAACCGCTTGATGCCCCGCCCTTGAAAGTTCTTAACTAAGATATTGAGAGAAGTTGCGAGGACAATTGCCGTAAAGAGCAGTAATAATAGCTGTTTAATTTGCCACAGTACGTACAGTGAGATAAAAAAGACAACCAGACCAATCCAAGTACCAAAATTCACTTTCTATAACTCCTTTGGTCAAGAATAGCAGGAATAAAATTAGGTTTATAGACTAACCTGATTTGTGGATTTTGGGGGCGAACATTAGTGATAATTAACTGGAAATTGCTCTATTAGTCTATATTAGCTGATGTTGTAATACTTCTGTCTCTAAGCTAAGCTCGATAATATTGCCAGCCTAAAATCAAACCAATAACCAAAGACGGCATCAAAACAATAGTTAGAGCAGTGCTGCTAGTCGGCTGAAGATGAAGATATGCACCTCCATATTTAATCAGTAAAGATAATCCTGTTGAAAGTAGCAGTATTTTGAGGATAAAAATAGCTTGGTTGTTCATTAAGTACACTTAACCTACGGCATTACTGGGAAACTAGAGAGGAATATAGTCTCATTTCTCGTTCTCATTCTTAATTTCTCAGTTTTATACTTAATTTTATCTTGAAGAATCAGCTCTAAACCGCTTGTTTCTGGTATTCTCTACTCAATTAGTCGAAGTTACCGAATCGAGGGAAATGGTGATAAATTGCCAAGCAATATTAATATAAACACATAACACCTATCGTTTGGGTATTAAAAATGTTGCAATTTGTTTTGACCTGGCTAGCGAGTGCTGTTTCTTTAATTGTGACAGCGTTTATCGTTCCTGGATTTGCTGTAGTTAGCTTTTCTTCTGCTGTTGTCGGGGCAGCAATCTTGGGTTTGGTTAATGCTGTTGTCAAGCCGATTCTGGTTTTATTTACTCTCCCGCTAACTATACTTACCCTAGGGCTTTTTCTTTTAGTCGTCAATGCGATCGCTCTGGGTTTGGTGAGTTATCTAACTCCAGGTTTAACTATCAGTGGCTTTTTTCCAGCGGTGTTTGGTTCAATCGTCCTCACTATAGTCTCGGGATTTATTAACCAGCTTTTTCCCACCGTTGATGCTGATTCTTCCATCTAATTTAGAGTCAAGGTAGGGAATGCAAACGAAAAAAGGGTTGATCTAGCTACTAACTACATCAACCCCAGGCTTGGGAACGCGCTTTAGAATTAAGACATAATTCTTAGTTACTGAAGAACTAGTTTAACGTTGGCATTCTGTAAACCACGTTGTTTAACGTCAGCCAAAGTTTTGTTAACAGCATACTTTTGGTTGATTGAGTTGATTAACTCAGTTTGGTTGTGCTTCTTAGCAACACCCCAAAGATCAGCGATTAGGTCAAAAGTACCATCACTATTTTCAGACCAGCCAAGATCGTATTCGCCTTCTAGAGTGGCAACGATGTCAGCACGAAGTCTTTGACCGTTGTAACCACGAACATCAGCGTTAGTTTGAACGTTGATACCAAGATCGCGAAGAGAATTTACGAGAATTGCAGAATCGCTGATTTTGGTGCGTAGAGTGCTAAAGTGAGACATTTGGATTTTCCTCCAGTAGAAGAGATGTAAACAACAACTTTAAAATTACAATAACCGTCTTTACTGACGAATTATTTTTAGTGAAACTGCTAGCCTGAGCTAGCCTCTGCTTCTGCAACCTGTAACAAATTACAGAAGAAAGCCTGTTAAAACTCCAGTCGCTGGTATTCAGCAACGGAGGCTGATGCAGGTCTGGCTCTTTGCCTAGCCCAATCTCTCAGGGCTGTTACCTGCTCAGTCATAGTCCGAGACAAAGGAAGAGTCGCTTTGATAGCAGCAATTATATCTAGCTGCGTGAACTCTCGGTCTTGAGCAAAAGCATCATACATTGCAGCGATGATAGCCTGCTCAATCTCTGCCCCAGAAAAACCATCGGAAACTTTGGTCAACTGTTCTAAATCGAAGCGATTGATTTCTGAACGTCTTTTGCCCAAATGAATCCTAAAAATATCTTCTCTCTCTGTCGAACTAGGTAAGTCCACAAAGAATATTTCGTCAAATCTGCCTTTACGGAGAAACTCTCCAGGTAGTCTTTCAACTCGGTTTGCCGTTGCCATTACGAACACAGGAGATTTCTTTTCTTGCATCCAGGTAAGGAAAGAACCAAAGATACGACCAGATGTTCCGCCATCAGAATCCCCAGAGCCACCGCCTCCAGCAAAAGCCTTGTCTAACTCATCGATAAACAAGATTACAGGAGAAATCGATTCAGCGGTTTTTAGCGCGCTACGCAGATTTGCTTCGGAACGACCAACTGTAGAACCATCATAGACTCGACCCATATCTAAACGTAGCAGCGGCAGACCCCAAAGACGAGAAGTGGTTTTGGCGATTAAAGATTTCCCACAGCCAGGCACACCCAAGATTAGCATCCCTTTTGGTTGAGGTAAACCGTATTCTCTCGCTCTTTCGGTAAAAGCGTTGGAACGCTGCTTTAGCCATCCTTTTAATTCTTCTAGGCCACCGACAGAGCTTAGGGTTTCATCTTCTTCAATATACTCTAAGATCCCGTTGCGACGAATTAGTTGTTTCTTCTCGGAAAGAACAATCTCCACCTCGTTTTCAGTGAGTCTTCCTGCCTTGACTTGAGCCTTGCGATACACTTTCTCGGCTTCGTCCTTTGTCAACCCTAATGCCGCTTTAAGTAGCTTTTCTCTAGTTTCGGTGTTTATGCGACCGCCCCTTGCCTTGCTCAAACGATCTGTCAGAACCTGGTCTAACTCACTGAGGTTAGGGAGGGGATAATCTAGGACAACAACCTCTTTTTCCAACTCGATTGGTAGAGTTTGCAGCGGTGACATCAAGATAATAACCTTGTCAGTACCTTTAAATGAAGCGATCGCATCTCGCAGCCAACGAGTTATTACAGGTCCATCAATAAAAGGATGAAGATCTTTGAAAATATAAATACCACCATCTTTCTGTCTAATAGTCCACTCTATCGCCGCTTCTGGGGAAACAGTGTTGTGCTGAGTTCCTTGACGAGGCTGACCATATTCGACCATCCCCCTAGTAACAGTCCAGACAAACACCTGCTTGTATTCAGCATTATCCTTAGCAATCTTGCTAATTGCCTCCTCTGCCCGTTCTTCCTCAGGCGTGATTAGGTAAATCAACGGATATCGAGCCTGGACTAGAATATTCAGTTCTTCTTTCATGATGGCAACCCCACTAGACTCTTTGCTCGCTAAAGTTTTGACCTGCTTTATAACCTACTAGAAACCTACAGGCAGGAAACTAATTCCTCTTCGTCTGGCTTCTCCGAACCCTGGCTAGCAACTTCCAAGGGCATACCCTCTTCTTCTAGTACAGCAGACCTACCGCTCAGAGAAACCAACTCTCCATCTCGCAATACCATGGGCGAATCACAATCAGGACACATGTGTATTTGATGTGTTTTGCCGTGAACAGATGATCTGATCTCATCTACCTTTTCAGGAAACTGTATATAAAAAGAAATCGCTTTCTCCACAAGTGACGACATAGATTCAACATCTACAGCAGCCTTGATTTTTAATTGTCGGTGTAGCTCGGGAGGTATATATAAAGTTATTTTTTGCTTACTCTGCATATCACTTAAGTTTAATAATTACCCGGGTATATAAACGAATCTACTTACTTTTTTGTCTTCTGTCAAGACGGCAAGCTGTTTTGACGTCACTATTGTAATATTGCTTAACAATTGTTGGAAATTCAGTCAATTGGCGATCGCCAATTAAGAGCAGCGAGTCAGTTTGCTCAACTGCACGACAATATCGTCAATCCCTTTGACAATGAGAGTACTGGATTGATTAAGTGGTTGATTGGTAATGATGCTAAAGACTAAAGTACCGTATTCAGGATGATCCAAGTAGCCAGACAAGGCTTTGACTCCTCGTAAAGTTCCTGTCTTTGCCCGTACAGTTCCTTGAGCAGTAGTATGTTGTAAACGATTTTTGAGTGTGCCGCTAATCCCGGCTACGGGCAGAGAGGCTAAGAAAACATCATGACCCCGCCCGTGATACATTGCCCGCAGAGTGGATACCAAAGTTCGAGGGGTAGCTAGATTGTTGCGTGACAAGCCTGAGCCATCCCGAAGTCGATAACCGTTAGTATCGACTCCCAAGCCCATTAAAGCCTGCTTAACTGACTGAGACCCCCCCATATAGCTCAACAAGACATTCGCATAAGCATTGTCGCTTCTAAGATTAGTCACTTTGATCCAATCACTAATTGATGTGGAACGAATCAAAACATTAGGATTGAGTTTTTGTAAAGCAGCAGCAGTAACCAAGAGCTTCATATTAGAAGCGGGAACCATATAAGAGTCTGGATTGAGGCTATAAATATTGCTACCGCCCAAAGATTGGACTAAAATTGCCCATTTACCTTGGTTTAATCCTGGACGCTGAATAATGTTGCTAATTGTAGGAGCAATTTGACTAGAACAGATACCAGAATTATTGTCTTTCGGGATTTTAGGAAGTTCGAGCAAATCCAAACTATTGCCCAAACCTACTGCCGTATCTGCACTGGCATGGGGAAGCAAAACGAGACTGTTTAAGGCAATACAGGCAGCGGCAAATGAGAGGCAGTAAGAGAGGTAGCGCATGAATTTTGTCAGCTTTGAGTAATGAGAAGAAGTAAAATCACTTGACCGCAAAAAAAATAGATTAATCGAAGTTAAGCTCAGTCAAAACAAAAAAACTATGGCAACCTAAATTAGTTCGAGAAGAAAATTCAGCGCCACAACATTTAATCAGAACTTATTGGTCTATCTATCTTGTCGAATACGGTTCTAATCGATCATGCTCAGATTCGTCAAGCTATAAGGTGTCAAAAAGAAGAGAAAACTAGCCTTTTCACTAAATATGGATTGAAACTGATCATAATAATGGCGATTTGCGAAGCATAGCCGAAGGCATCGCATTTATTCAAGCCTTAATTACCGAAAATAACCTAAAAACTAGTGACTAAATTGAGTGTATTCTTGTATCTTGAAATTAGGCTATCAAATCTTGATACTTTAGAGAAAGTAGTAGACCTAGGTATCCTTGGTTATTCAAAATCGTTCTAAAGCTTTAGGACGATCTGCCTTCTTTGAAGGCAGCTTTACCGTACCGCACTCTCAAACTAGACGCGGTTTAGTAAACAATTGGTAAGTAATTCTTAAACTTTTCTGTCGTGGCTTTGAAGATTCAATTTAGCCAATGTAGTATATGCACTGTTTAGTTACTACTTAAATACCAAAAAGCCCAGGAATTTGAGCCATGGCATCTCTCTATATCTCCAGTAAAACTTATGCTGATTTTCGAGAACAAATCTCCGAAACTTGGGAATTAGAGGCGGAGTATAATTTGCTCGATATTGAGTATATTGGCGGTAGATGGACAGGAGTGTTTGCCGATAACGATGTTGATCAGGTCAATGCTTATAGTGAGGCGGCGGATTTTGCCAATCTCCAGTCAGAGATCCGAGAGCGTTGGGAGGAGGGTTATGACATCATCGATATTGAATATATTGACGATAAATGGATCGCACTGTTTGATAACTCTTCCACTCTAGGAGGAAGCGCCTACGACTTGTCCGAAGACTTAGATGAGCTTGCGGAAGGTACTCAGGAATTATGGGGTAAGGGTTATGAATTAGTTAATATTGAGTATGCTGACGGTAACTGGGTCAGTATATTTAACAATAGTCTGGGCAATAGCGCTTATTCTACCAGGGATAGTTTGACTGGTTTGCAAGAAGCGATTGAAATACGCTGGGAGGAAGGATTTGATCTAGTTGGTGTTGAATATGCTGAAGAAACCTGGGTAGGAGTGTTTAAAGAAGATTTTTATCACAGCAGTGGTTATTCCATCAGTACAAACCGCAAAGAGTTTAATCAAGAGTTAGCCGAATTTACTGAAGCAGGATATGATTTAGTCGATTTTGAGCGAATTGATGACCAGTGGATTGGAGTATATGAAAAACCAAATTCGCTTTTATCAGAAACATACGAATCTCTAGAAGGGGTTGATTTTTTCTCAGCTTTGATTTGACTATTTACTTGAATCACACTGGGTTTGATAGTAGCTATTTCGCACCACAGTAAAAGCGATCGCCCGTATAACTTATTCTATGGAAATATTTAGATCTTGCCATTAACAGTTAAGGTTAGACTATTGATTTTCTCCTAACCGCTTGCAGCACTTCCATTAGTCTTAAGTAGTATGAATAGAGAGCGCATTGCTTCAGAACAAGCCAAAATTTTAATCGTTGACGATCAACCAGATAATCTACGTCTCTTGTCTCAAATACTGATTAAACAGGGTTATGAAGTACGCAAAGCGATTAATGGTTCAACTGCCTTGATGGGAGTGCCAAAATTTGCTCCTGATTTGATTCTCCTCGATATCAATATGCCGGGAATGAATGGCTATGAAGTATGCAAAAAGTTAAAAAGCGATCGCCAAACAAAAAAAATTTCAGTCATTTTTCTCAGTGCTTCAGATAAGGTAATGAATAAAGTTAAAGCCTTTGAAGTTGGTGGTGTTGACTACATTACCAAACCGTTTCAAGTTCCTGAAGTATTAGCGAGGGTGGAAACTCAGATTAAAATCAAAAGATTCAATCAAATGAGAGAAAATCTCTCACGAGCAATTGTTCACGATCTGAAGAATCCCCTTTCTGTAATTACTTTAGTTAGCAATAGCTTGGAACGCCGAAAATGTCTGGAGGGAAAAAATCTAGAAGCGTTACAAACTATAAATTCCACTGCACAGCGTTTAGATTCTCTCCTCAATGATCTACTAATAGTGGCAAAAATGGATGCAGATCGCTTAACTCTACACAAGACAGAAGTAGATATTCGGCAATTACTCGCAGCCATTGCTAAAAGATTTGAGATTGCGGCTACGGCAAAAGAAATTGAACTGATTCAAGATTTACCCGACCATAGTAAAAAAATAGTAGTAGATGTTAACTTGTTCCAACGAGCGATCGAAAACTTGCTTTCTAACGCTCTTAAGTTTTCCCTTGCCAACAGCAGGATTACAATTAAACTCCGCTATATAGGGACAAAAAACGAACCAAACTCTTATCAAGTTGAAATCAAAGTAATCGATCAGGGGATTGGAATTGAACCAGAATTACATCAACAAATTTTTGAACCCTACAATATAGGAAAACAGGTTAGTAATGTATCTCAAATTGGCTTGGGCTTAAGTTTTTGCCAAATGGTCAGCGAAGCCCACCAAGGAAAGATTTGGGTAGAGAATAACGAGCCTCAAGGGGCAATATTTACGATCGCACTACCTTAAAACTTTGAGGATTGTATAAGCTCAAAGATTCGCTCAAACTGGAAGTTGTTTACTAAATCCGCTAACTGTTGAGCAATGTGATGATGCTCATCAGAAATCTGATCAATTAGCTCCGTCAATCTAATTTCATCTAATTCCCCCGCAGCTTGCTGGAGTTGTTCTAACCAGTTGTCGGGCATGACCTTCAAACTTTTAGAAGTCAACTGAAATGATGCAGTTTCTGTTAAATCATGCTCAAGATTGTTAGAGTCATCTTGATAGATATATTCTACTGGCAAATTTTCTTGTATTTTGGCAAACAACTCATGTTCTGGGAATGGTTTGCGTAAATAGTCATCACAACCAGCATCTATGGTTTGCTTTTGCTTGGAAATAAAGGCACTAGCTGTTAGAGCAATGATTTTACAAGAATTTTTCATTGCTCTAATCTGTCTTGTCGCCTCATAGCCATCCATAATCGGCATTCGCATATCCATCAAAATTAGGTCTGGTTGCCATTGCTGGGCTTGTTCTACGGCTTGTTGACCGTTTTCTGCTTCTTTTACTTCAAATCCTACTTGACCTAATAATTTAACGATGAGCAATCGACTTTGCCAAACATCATCTACTGCCAGAATACGATATTTAGACGGATGAGGTGCGAGGGATTTAACCAATCTAGTTGATTTTAGGTGTATTTTCGCTTTATTGCTTAATTGAGCCAGAATGTTAAAGCTAAATATCGAACCTTGACCCACTTCACTTTTAACTTTTAATTCACCCCCCATAAGTTCCACAAATCTTTTACTAATCGGTAATCCTAGACCAGTTCCCTGCTTAGATTGACGACCTGTTTCGCTTTGATTAAAGGGTTTGAATATTTGATTGATTTCTTCTGGTGCAATACCTGTACCAGTATCCTCGACGGCAAACTTCAGATCGCAATTAGATGTTGTACCAATATGCTGCTGGCTAATTCTTAGGGTTACACTGCCTGTTTGCGTGAATTTAATTCCATTACCAATCAAATTGATTAATACCTGACGTAATTTACTTTCATCAGTACAAATATAGTCAGGAACATTACGAGCGCAATCGATGATTAATTCGAGATTTTTGCTTTTAGCCTTCATGACCAGCATGGCATTTAGAGTATTGAGCATTAACTTAAGATCGATATCAGTAATGTGTAACTCAGTTTTGCCTGCCTCGATCTTAGACATTTCCAGAACTTCATTAATCATTTCTAGTAGATGTTCTCCACTACGATTAATGATGTTAATGGTTTCTTGTTGTTGGGGATTTATGGCAGGATCGCGATTCATCAGTTGGCTAAAGCCAATAATTGCGTTTAGAGGAGTGAGTAATTAATGACTGATATTTGACAGAAACTCGGTTTTAGAACGGTTAGCTATTTCTGCTTCTTGTTTAGCCGCTTCAATTTCCAGATTGCGCTGTTTCTCTTGTTGGAGAAGTTGTGCCTGTGCCAGGGCAATGCCTACTTGCGAAGCAACAGACTCTAACAATTCTACTTCTTCCTGGTGCCACTGGCGATCGCGATCGCATTGCTGGATACTAATAGCACCATTAACTTTACCCTGATAGGATGTTCTCACTGTCATCAGGGAATTAATCTCTAACTGTCGATAAAGATGGGCGCAATGCTGAAGCAAGGGAGTTTTATCTACATAAGACCAATAAACTGCTTTGTCTTGGGACATAGCGGTATTAAGACAGATTGCCTCGTCTAAACAAATTTCCCAACCTAAGGTTTTCGGATATGGAGATACTATATACTCAGCAACAACTTCAGCTAGACGGGGTTGGACATCAGAATAAGAGAAAATCTGGCAACGGCTGACTTTAAAGGCTCGCCCCACATTATTCACCGCACTTTGTAAAATTTTCGATGTATCGAGACTGTGACGAATTTCTTGGGTTATTTTTTCCTGTAATAAAGCTCTTTTGACTTGTCTGGCTAGTTTTCGCTCTACTGCACTGCGTTCTTGAATCTCTATTCTCAAATCTTTGGTACTATCTGCTACCGCTTGATGTAGATCTCGTTCGCGATAAAATATTTTTTCTGCCATTCTCAAAAAAGTTTGAGCTAGTTTGCCCGATTCATCACCTCGCTTAGTTAGAGCTTCTAGATAATTTAATTGCCAATATTGTTTAATATCAAACTTATTAACGCTTAATTGGTGAGCCGCTTTAGTTAATTGGTTGATCGGCTTAATGACGGTGTACTGTAGCAGGCGATTGACTAATAGAATTAGAATGGCAAAAATTCCCGTAAATATCGGTAAAAATTTAATCATTCCCTGACGTACATCTAAGGCAATACTAGTAGCAGGAATGTAAATTGTCTGAGCGGAAGTTAATTGATTTAGTTCCCAATTAAAGCCATTTTTGTCTCCATACAGCTCGATCATTTTAGGCGGTGCTACTTGGGGATTACCATGACATTGCAGACAAGTTCGATTTTTAACGCTTAAAGGGCGGGAAATATAGTAATAATCCATATGGGATTTTTGCTTATAGCCTGATAATAAATTAAGGCTGCGGTCTGCTGTAAAAGTAGCAATTAATTTATTTTCAAATTCATTAGGCAGATCTTCTAAGTTGGTCGGATTGATCGTGGCTTCTTTATATTGATAATCCTGAAATTCGGGGGTATCTTGAAAATTGCTAAAAATTGTTTTAGCTGCATAGGCAGGAATCAAAGAAACTCGAAAATTTTCTGGGTTTCCTTGCTGATGGTATATTTCCAGTGAATTTTCACTCGAATAATATTTGATTTCCTCCATCATTTCCATCAAGATTTTACCTTTATCATTCAGTTTTTGTTCTGCTTGCTGATAAAGAATTTTGGATAAAGCCAGGCTGGAAGTATATACTCCTGCTAAAAAGATTAAAACTAGGAGTAAATTAAATTTATTTTTTAAACTTAGATTAATTAAACTTATTTTCATTTTATAGCGATCGCTATACAGTTATTAGTTATCAATTATTTGTTATTGATAACTATTCTCTTAATACATAACCAATTCCTCGGACAGTTTGAATCAACCTGGGTTTTCCTTTAGTTTCTAATTTTTGTCGGAGATGGCGAATATGGACTTCTACAATACGATCCTGTTTTACGACATCGCTATTGTCCCAGACTCGGTCTAAAATTTGCTGGCGAGATAATACTTGTTCGGAATGCATAATTAAATATTGTAAGATGTTAAATTCTTTAGTCGTCAATTCAATTCTGCGCTCGCCACGACAAACTTCCCTGGTCAATAAATTGAGCTTAATATCGGCAAATATAAGCCTATTTTTGTTTTTACTCTGTTGATGATCTTGATAACGTCGAAGAGTCGAACGAACCCTGGCAAGCAATTCCTCAATACTAAATGGCTTGATCAAATAATCATTTGCCCCAGCATCTAAACCGTTAACGCGATCGCCTATTGTATCTTGAGCAGTCAAAAATATAATCGGGATGGAGTTTGCTGTCTGTCGTAGCCGGCGACATATTTCTAAGCCAGTTATCCCAGGAAGCATCCAATCTAAAAGAATTAAGTCAAACTCTGACTGTCTAGCAATAGTTAAACCAGTTAATCCATCATGGGCTAAAGTTACTTCATAGCCTTCATAATCTAATTCAGTTTCTACTGCCTTGGCAATTTCGATTTCATCTTCCACTACCAAAATTTTTACAGCCATTATTGCTAACTCTCCTTTGACAACCGCCAATAGTAAAAATAATATCGGACATCAGTATCTTGAGAGATCAAGACTAAATTAAACTCAATAAATCAATTAAGGTGAAGGCAGAGGGCAGAAGCCTTATGCTTGATTGCTAAGACTCCTATTGCCCATCGGGTTTCTATTTAAACCGCGTCTACATAGAAAACAGTAGTTTTCATTCATGAGCAACATAATTTTCTCAGTTCCCAGTTCCCAATCCCTTATGCGAAGCAGTATCCTTTAGGACGAACAGTTAACTTATAAACTATGGGTTTCAAACTAGACGCGGTTTAGAATGACTATAACTATTCTCGATACTTCAAGAGCTTTCTAGCCAAAAGCGAAATTATCTGTCGTTAGACTACTGACAGCAAAGTTTTCTAGAGTGATAGAATCACCGCCACCCAAGTCAATTAAAGTATTGTGACCATCTTGAATTGCCGCCCCTAAAGCTGTGTGAGCATCACTAAAGAAAGCAGTAACATCAAGGCGATCTCTATGTTCAAAATCTGTAATGATATCTGCACCGGTACCTGCCCCAAAGCTGAATAGATCGGCACCGCCTCCACCAGAGAGAATATCATTACCCGCACCGCCATTGAGCAAGTCATCGCCACCAGCAGCGACGGACACTTGTTCGATTTCAATCCGCAACAATAAGTCATCATCAGCAGTAAAGTCACCCACCACAGGATCGATTATTGCTCCTGATGCGGTTTCTCCTCCGAGAACATTTACGGGAGTAGCATCAGGATTGCCTACAGAGCCATTAAAGCCAGGATGAGCAGTCACTACACCATTTTCATCAACTCCAGTATCTCTGGCGGTTTGGTTGATGAATGCGGCATCTTCTTCTGTATTAACTTCTGTCCCTGCATCGAGAACATCGCTACCTCTTCTTTCGATTGTTATCGGTCCAATAAAGTTACCGTGTTGGTCGAAAATAGGATCGGCTAAAGCGTTATCGGGTACAGCTAAAAAAGCATCATTAGAGGGGATGATCATAGTTGCCCAAGTGAAAAATCCTTGACCCACTTGCTCGGGATCGACATCTAAAGTAAAAGAAGCACTTTCTCCTGGATCGATTGGTCCTGGAACACCAGTTCCCCCCAAAACAGTACCATCAATGCCATTATCTCCCGTTTGAGCGACAAACTCAGCCGCAATTCCTTCAACTGAACCATCTTCGGCTAAACGTTCTAGACCTGTGCTAGCAGCTTCTCCTTCGGTAAAAAGATCGAAAGTTTCGCCATTATGAAAACCAAACCAAACAGGCGTGAGAAAAGTGCCTCCCTCTTCTAGAGTATTAGTCACAGTTACTCTAATTGCCGTTCCCGAACCAATTTCGTCACCGCGAATAACATCGTCTCCATCGCCACCAGCTAAAGTATCGTTGCCTTGATTACCTGCCAGGAGATTATCGCCATCATCGCCGACTAGAATATCGTCATTAATCGAACCTGTGAGGTTTTCAATATTAATTAACCGATCTTGAACCACATTATTATTTGCCACATATAGAGCATTTTCTGCTCCTAAATTAGCGGTTACACCCGAGCCAATATCCTGAAAATCAGCAGTATCAATGCCTTCTCCACCGTCAGTAACATCATTGCCGCCACCACCGCGTAAAATGTCGTCACCCAGTCCTCCTTGAAGAAGATCTCCTCCTCCGCGACCAACTAAGAGATCGTCGCCATCATTACCACTGAGGATATTATCGCCAGCATCGCCAAATAATTGGTCGTTTTGTAGAGATCCTTCCAAGTTTTCAAAGTTGGAAAAGTTTTCAAATACAGTATTTTCGTTGGGCTGATATGCCGCACTTCCAGTATTTAAATCTGCTATGACTGGTGCGCCGATGGTAGCAAAAGAATTAGTATCGTTGCCTTCTCCTCCATCTAGGGTATCTGTTCCACCGCCACCGTCAATGGTGTCATCGCCGTCTAAACCTTCCAGCAAATTACCGTTGCGATCGCCAATAATGACATCCCCATCATTAGAACCCGCTACATTTACTATATCTACTAGCTCAAAATTCTCGATTGCGGGAGTAATCCCTTCTGTACCTGCATCGGTAAAAACATCTACTACCACAGGACCATTTGCACCTGCAGGGGCATTATGTAAATGAATCGGGCTAAGAGTGCCATTGCCAATATTGACGGGTAATAAGTCAGCTTGATTTAGTCCAGCCAAGGATAGATCTACACTGTAATCAATCGAACCATCTGCTTCTACGATAAAAGTTGTAGTGGCTATACCGTTAGCATCAGTTATTACTGGTTCGTCTTGTACTTCCTGTTCGCCGTTTAAAATACTCGTAAATACTACTTCTCCTACACCGTCAGCATTACGTAGATCTTCTGCTAATTCTAATTGACCCCGTACTTCTCCACCGCCAAAGTCCGAAGTATGAAAATTGTAATAGAGATTTCCGGCAACTGCTTCGGCTAAAATTTCTGATGAACTAATACCTTCATTCGGATTAACTAAATCGAAATCTTCGATATTGGTGTCAAATCCAGTTTCTCTGACAGCTACACCATCTGGCAAGTTAATATTTACCGCCACATCAATGTCATCAAATCTTACTGAACTGTTATCGCTCATTGCTTCCATCCTCTTTACGATCTTGTGATTTTCTCAACTCGATCGTTATCATCAGATGGCGGTGCAGAATCTCACTGAGATTCACATAAACAAAAAGTTGCTAGATTTTCAGAGTATTCTCATAATTGAATATGGTCGTTCTAATTGATCGCCAGTATGACTCTTAAGCCTAGTGGTTGAGGGAATAGTGCTGATGAAAAGTCATCAGCCCAGAGTCTTTAGCGGGCTAAAAATAAGCTAAATAAGCTAAAACTGCAAAATTTCCTGCTGGTACTCGTCTGGTGTAGGTTCAACCTGCCAGATCAAAGATTCTCCAGGGTCGAGATCCACTTCAATCACCAGTTGGCTAATTGCTTCGGTGGCGATGTCCTCATTACCCGCAAAATCCGCGCGGTCTGCGGTGAGCAATTTTAACTTGAAACCAGCAGGAATCATACAGCCAGGAGTTAAGCAGCCTAGCTCAAATCGCCAACTTCCTGGATCTGCCAGAGGCAAAATTTTTAGCTCGTAGGGCTGGTCGGCGATCGCGATTTTTTTAGCTAGTCCAACCGCAGGGATCACCGCTTCAGCGTTAGCTGTGCCCCGCGCGCCTTCGCTGCTGGGGGTAAGTTCAATCTGTCTCCAGCCTAATTCGGTGGCTAATTTACTCAAACCTTGCTCGACCCACTGTAGAACAGGAGTTTTGGGTAGCATACCGCAACGTCGAGCTACCAAACGGCGACGATACTGGGGATTTTGCATCAATGCCCCCCAGGTATCAAAAGGAACGGCAAGACGGGGTAGAAGCTGGGTGGGGCTGCCTAAACGCTCAATTAAGTTTTCTACCTTCTCAGTCGCTAATTCAGCCAGAGGTGCAACTGCTGTTTGAGTTATCTCATCAGGACAAAGCTGTCTGGCAACCCAAAGAGCGTTAATGTCACCCATTAGCTGTTCGTTTGTCAGGCTGTAAGTGCGATCGCTGTGACTAAAAGCGCCCTGTTTAAGCTGTTGATGGGTTGCATAACCCCAAACTCGTACATAACCTGCGTCAACATTAACCTCTGCTGCCAAATAGTAGTCCGCTGTCCATTGGGGGAGGTCAATCCATTCTTGAGAAACTCGTAGCTCTTGTAAATCAGCAGCTTCGCTAGGAATTAGCACCAATTGAGCATTATTAATGGCGATCGCCGTACCGTTGACTACTTCCCAAATCACGGCTTGCTCTGACTCTGACAGCACTGCTTTGGCGCGAGGATCTTCTTCTGTCTGTAGCCAGGGTAAAAAAACCGCCAACGCAACTCGATTAAGATAGTTCTGCCAGCGGCTAGTATTATTGCCTGCTTTTTGACTTTCCAACCAAGCATGGTCGATAGTGGACTGGTCTAATTCGAGAACTAAGTCGGTGGGGTTAAAAATAGTTGAGTTGGCGATAGTCATGGTCGTCATCCCTAAGTGTAGATTTTCTCTTTAATTGCTGTCATAGTAGTTAGCCAACCATTCTTCTAATAGCGAGCTGATATTGTCGATTATGTCTGACGTTAGAGAAATATGCATAGTTGACTGACTCCACTCAACTAAAGCCATCAACAGCTCTTTTCTGACTCTAGATAATTTGCGGGAAATGCTATATTGCTTCGTGTTTAGCTCCTGAGCAATTTCCGCCTGTTTCAAACCCTGTCCATAATATAGTTCCAGTAATTTTTGCGCTTCGGGCTTTAACTGCCCAATTTTAGCAGTCAAAAACTGATTAATATCTGTATGTTGTTGACGACGCTCTTCGATATCTTCCTGGGTAATCATATCTGCCAGCAGAGACTCATCTACCTCTCCTGCCAGAGAATCCACAATTTCTCCTGTTTCATAACCAGGTTTGGGCTGATTGATCGAAGCAACGCTAGGAAATAGATAAGAACGTACCGCTTTGACACAGATTAGCATCCATTGTTCTAGTTTTTGCGGGTTTACAGTCTCTCCTGGCTGTTTTAGCTGACTAAGCTGTTCTTGACGATAAAGATCGGCGATCGCCATCCAGGTTTCAGGTTCAGGCTTGGGTAGTTTGCGGGTGGAGGTCGCTCGTTCGGGTACGTAAATTGTTTTGAGGCAGTTCCAGGCTAAGATGTACTGCTCCATAGTTTGCTGATCTATTGCCGCATTAGTTAACGCTTCGGTCATTCTTTTCTGACTCAGCTTGCGGAGTAAAGACCAGTCGGAACAAATATCTATTTCTTTTTTTTGGCGCAGCAGTTCGCGGATCAAATTAGCAAAGGTAATGCTGGCATAGCTTTTGAGGTTAAATCCCCGTTCGCGGTCAAATCCCTTGAGAACCTTATCAACACGAGCGATCGCCACCTGGAAGCAGTCAGACACAGTATATTGACTACTGCTAAAGCCCGTAATGGTCTTGGTTGCCGACCAAAAGCAAACTTCCTGAAGATAAGCGGCTAGGTGCTGCTTGGCTAGACTGGTGGGCTGTTCTTGCCAAATTTGATGCCAGTATAATGCCCAAAACGTAGCTGGCTGATCCGTCGCCATTTTTGCCTGAGACTGCATCATGCTGCGGCGCAAACGAGTATCTGATGCCCAACCACCAAAGCGATCGTAATCGAATTGAATAAAAGTAGAAAAGATTTTAACGGTGTCTTGGCGAGGAAGCATTGATCGACCACAAGATAGATGTAATAACTGTCAGAGGAAAGCCATAAAAGTTTGACTGGTCTAGCGCATCCTGAACATTGCCAGGTACGTCTCAAAATACTATACAATGCTGGCACAAGGATAGTCGAAGTTAGCCCCAGGGTTTGCTACATTTGTGACAAGTTTGGATTGTGTGTAGTTCTCACACTTGAGTGATTTTCATCTCTGGCAACTGCAATTTTGCCACTAGCTCCCCAATATTATCTCGATTCAAACGATAGCTAAGAGGATGGGCAATTAACCTAGCGCTACTTTCGTACAGCACATCAATTTCAATCAAGCCATTTTCTTTTAATGTTTTACCTGTAGAAACCAAATCGACGATTGCCTCAGACATGCCTGTAATAGGTCCTAACTCTACCGAACCCGATAGCGGCACTATTTCTACTGGTAGATCGATCTCGTCAAAGTGTTCTTTCGCACAGTTGACAAATTTGGATGCTACCCGACCATGGGGCGGCAATTCTACTGAACGACGATAGGAACTATTGGCAGGTACGGCTACGGATAATCGACAGTAGCCAAACTCCAGGTCAACCAAATTAGCTACTTCGGGCTGTTTTTCTCGCAGGACATCATAACCTACTATCCCTAGCTGTGCCTGACCATATTCAACGTATACAGGTACATCCTGCGCCCTAACCAATAAAGCTTTGGCTTTGTTTGTCGGCTCAGTAATTTGTAGCTGGCGATTTGACTTATCAAGGAAGGCGCTAAAATCCAATCCCAATTTACCAAATAGCTCGATACTGTCTTTTAATAAAGCACCTTTGGGTAAAGCGATCGTAATCATAAAAATTGATGAATTATAAAAAATTGATGAATTATATAGCCTATTAGTAGCTGTGTTCCTGATGTTTAAAGCCTATCGCTTCTAGTTCTAGTCAAGGCTGTTTAATATCACAGGCTTTTCCCATCCGCTAGTTTACCCTGTTGCCCTGACAAAACATAATCGTTTTCGCTGGCAGACCTTAGCAGTATCTCCGAGGTTAAATGTTAGGAAATAAACACATAAATTTGGCATAATTAGCCAAAATTTTGCAAGGATAACGATAGTATTGATAAAACCCCAAGAATCATCGTTCACGTTGGGAATTACACCCAGTAAAAAATACATAAAAGTTAGTGGCGCGGATGAAATGAGGGTTATTCTCCTTAGATAGTGCAAGAGGTATTGAGTCGCAATGGATTGTAGTCATATTCAGTTTTGTGTCGATAAATCGCAGGTAGATTTTCAGCAGCTACAAAACCTGTTTACCCGTACTGCTTTTTGGGCGCGATCGCGAAATATGGACGATCTTAAAACTGCTGTAGACAACAGTAATCCTGTCGTTACTATCTGGGATGGCGATCGCCTAATTGGTTTTGCCAGAGCTACCTCCGATGGCGTTTACCGTGCCGCAATCTGGGATGTTATTGTTGATCCTGACTATCAGGGATTCGGTTTAGGCAGAAAATTAGTACAAACAGTCCTCTCCCATCCTCTAGTTTGCAAGGTAGAGAGGGTTTACCTCACCACTACCCATCAGCAAAGTTTCTATGAGCGCATTGGTTTTAAACGCAATGAAACTACCACGATGGTGTTATACAACTCTTCCACCGAAGACGACCTCGCCCGACGAATCCAAGAAATGCCCGTAGCAATTGATAATTGATCGTTGATCGTTGATCATTAGCTCGACTTTATCCATTTTGATTTCATTGATAATCTTGAGCTTAAAAGCCTT
>JBCCNG010000006.1:0-21090 GCA_039025955.1 Cyanobacteria bacterium P01_C01_bin.72
GGATTTTAAAAGCTGATAGCTGATAGCTGATAGCTATGAACTGATAGCCTTTCAACGGAGCTAATTCACACTAAGCGTATTGTTGCAATATTTGACTTAGAAGTGAATAGCCATTTGTGACAAGTTGAGGAAATTTTGAGTCTGTCAAACTCTATATGTAGTGTGTTAATATTTTCTTTGACACTATATAAGAGTGATAGAAGCAATTTGCGAAGCTACATGCGGCACAGCGCGTTAGCGCAGATCGTCTAAGACTAGGACGCATTCGCGTCCGTGCCTTTGTGCTTTAGGAATCCTTTAGGGCTTGTCCGAAGGACTGTGGACTAAGCGCCTTTGTGCGCGTATATGCGGAGCGGTATCCTTTAGGACGCGCTGCGTTTAAGGCTGAAAAAAATTAGTTATTGATCACCTAAAACTACTCTAACTGTCCTCAGTGTTTTAACTGTCCTCACTGCTAAACTATGAAGACCATTCTTTTAACGCTGGAGTTTCACCCAAAGCCTGACTCAATTCATCGTGAATCAAGCTATTAGTCGCCAAAACGCGCCCCGAAGAAATATCTACTGGGCTTCCGTCATAAGCGGTGACTTTGCCTCCAGCCTCCCTTAAGACAACAATTCCTGCTGTAATATCCCAAGGTTGCAGACCCCTTTCCCAATAGCCATCTAGTCTGCCACAGGCTACACCTGCCAAATCCATGGAAGCACAGCCCAAACGACGCACTCCCTGAGTTAAATGAGTCAAATGACAAAATTCGGCATAGTTATTGTCATTAGTCTCCCGTCGATCATAGGCAAAGCCAGTAATCAGAAGGCTTTTATCCAAGGTTTTAGTTTGGGAAACTCTAATCGGACGGCGGTTGCGGGTTGCTCCTAGTCCTGTTGCTGCCTGAAATAGTTCATCACTGAAAGGATTATAGACTGCACCCACAGCAGGAACACCATCAATCATCAAGCCGACGGAAGTTGCAGCCAGAGGTAAACCATGAGCGTAGTTAGTCGTCCCGTCAAGGGGATCGATCGCCCAGAGGAATTTACTATCACTATTGCCCAATGCACCCGACTCTTCCGCTAAAATTTGGTGTTCTGGTAGGTGACGCTGCAAAACCTTAAGTACTTCAGCTTCGGCTAGCTTATCGGCTTCAGTAACTAAATCACCTGGTCTTTTTTCCTCGACATCATGCAGTTTACCCCATCGCTCCTTCAATACTGCTCCCGCAGCCATGACTGATTCAGTAGCGACATCGAGAAAAATCCGTAGTTGATCGGTGGCGGGCTGAGTCATTATTTATTCATTGAACGAAATTGACTAGGAGTGTAGCGCATTGCCTGCTGAGGATTCCATATTCCCAAACCCATCAAACGGGCATACTCTTGTGACTCCATAAGCAGCTTACTATAAGAATGTGGGTATCTATCGTTTGCCAGTACACATCCCGACTCAACCAACTGTTGACTAACCAAAGTCTGATCTAGCCAAAGATGTCCTTGAATACGGTTATAGCGATCGCTTTCGAGGCTTTCCGCTTCAATGGAGATCGCTTTTCCCCAGACCAAATCTGCTAACTTCTGCTTTGCCGCCTCACCCCAAGGAGACTGTCGCCAATCTGGTGCATCAACACCAATTAGTCGCAACCGCAGCACGTCCGATTTCCCAGTCAAAACAATCTCTACCGTCTGACCACTCAGTACCCGCGTCACCTCACCCGCAAAGAGACTCTTAACTTCAGATGTCCTCCCACAACCCAGCAAAAACAGCAGGCAACAGCAAACAACCAAAGTTCTAATCTTCATATTTAATGTTTGTTAAATCCTCAAATGCTTAATGTTCAATGTTTAATTTTCAATGATTACTCTCTGCCGTCAGCTTTAAATTAAGCACCGATAATCCTAAAATCCCCAAAAATAAAACCAATCCAATGGTACAGGCGTAGCTAATGTCTAAATCTTGAAATGCTCTTTCATACAGATAGTAAACAACCGTTTTAGAACTATTTCTAGGGCCTCCTTGGGTCATAATAAAAATCTCTTCAAACACCTTGGTTGCCGAAATTGCCGAGATTACTGCTACCAAAAATAAGTAAGGACGCATCAGGGGAAGAGTAATATCCCAATGCTTTTGCCAACCGTCCGAACCATCGATCGCTGCTGCTTCATAGAGTTCCGGTGAGATTGACTGCAACCCAGCTAGATAAATCACCATATAGTAGCCCAAACCTTTCCAAATCGTCACTAACATCACGCTCCAGATGGCGTATTTTGGGTTGGTCAGCCAAGGAATACCTTCCGGAAATCCTAACTGTCTCAGAAATTGATTCAATAAGCCGTTTTGCGTATAGAGAGCTTTCCAGGCAATTCCTGCTACCACCATCGAAATCACCACAGGAGTATAGAAAGCTGTGCGAAACCAATTAATTCCCCGCAACTTCTGATTAACAACAATAGCCAATCCTAACGGGACAGTAACTAAAATTGGCACTACTCCCAGCAGATATAGTAGTGTGTTGCTAATTGTCTGCCAAAATACCTTATCTTGCCATAAGCGGCGAAAGTTCTCCCCACCAACCCATTCGGGTGCTTGAGTAATATCGTATTCATAGCGGGTAAAGCTGAGGGCAAATGCCTGAACTGCGGGAAAAAAAACCGTAATTCCCAGTAAGGCGATCGCTGGTAGGAGAAATAGATATGGCGTTAGTTGTTGCTGTTTAAAGTGATTATTGTTAAACATTAATAAGTTAACTTCTACGGCAGTGTTGTCGCTCCTAAGTAGGATATGATATCAAGTTCTCTAATGAATGTCCCCAGCTTTAGCTAAACTCAATGCCAATAAGTACTAACAACAACTATCAAAATGAGCGCATTTTGATTTGGTCGCAGCGCAATATTCAAAACTATATTTTTAATTCTTGCCTGTATGAATTTGAAGATCTGATTAAATCTGTAGATCACGCTAATCTAATTGCTCCTCCACAATATAATCTCTGGGAGAAAGGAATTAGAAAAATAGTTAAAAATCACACTAAATATTTAGCACCATTAGCATATATTAATCCTTATTTTGATCGCATATATTTAGAGCAAAAATATGATTTATTTTTTAGCATTATTGATTTTTCTTACAATCTCTCGTCAATTAACTTAATCAAAAACTGGCGGAGTAATTGTCAGATAGCAGTATGTTATATTATTGAAATTTGGCATCAAGACTTACCCCAGCTGAAGAATTTTCTGAAGTTTTTTCAAAACTTTGATCTGATTTGTCTCGGTCACTCTCAGATAGTCGAAGATGTAGAAAAAATTGTGGGTCGCCCCTGCATCTACATACCTCCTGGAGTTGATGCCGCTAAATTCTACCCTCAAAATAAAGAAAGAGCGATAAATCTCTGTAACTTGGGTAGGCGCTCTAGTTTAACTCATCAAGCTCTTCTAAAATTAGCAGAACAGGATAATTTCTTCTACTATTACGATCATATTGTTGGTGGAGGTTTAAGAATTAAAGAATATCATGCTCATCGTACCTTAATTGCTAATCTACTTAAAAACAGTCGCTATTTTATTACTAATCGTGCCAAAATCAATCAACCAAAAAAAACTCAAGGACAGATGGAAATTGGCTATCGCTTTTTTGAAGGTGCAGCAGCAGGTAATATTATGCTAGGTTCTCCGCCCAAAAATGAAGCTTTTCAACAATATTTCGACTGGGAAAATGCCGTAATTCCCATCGCTTTTGATGAACCTAAGATTGGTAAAATAATCAATGAATTAGAACAAAGTCCAGAACAGTTAGCCAAAATTAGCCACAGCAACGTGGTCAATTCTCTAGCCAAACATGACTGGGTTTACCGCTGGGAACAAATATTGAATCAGGTAGGAATGTCTCCCACTCCAGCAATGCAAAAACGAAAAGCTCATCTACATCAGCTAATGCTGGACTATTGAGCAAAAGCAAAGAGAAAATTATCAGCAGAGCTAAATCTACTACCCACTACTTACTACCCACTACCTGCCCCATATACCGACCCCAAAGACTCGCTGCTTGATAGCTACTGCCTCTAGTGGGAGAATTATCATCATTACCTAGCCAGACTCCTGTTACCAGGTCTTTGCGGGGAATATAGCCAATAAACCAGAGATCGACATTATTATCTGTTGTGCCTGTTTTACCTGCTTCGCCCTTTTTGATCAAAGCAGCTTTTCCTGTCCCTTTTTTAACTGCTTGCCTGAGCATTCTGGTAAGCTCGTCAGTCACGTCTGGGTCAATTGCGTCGCGAGAAGTCTCCTCATCGTCATCAAAAGTATAGATTACACGGCAACTATTGCGATCGCCTGCTTCCTTACAGTCGCTACCGTCTAAAACACGATTAACCGCGTGGGGCTTATTCCAAAAACCGTCATTGGCGATCGCCGCGTAAGCGCCCGTCATTTCTAAAACAGTGGTTTCGCTTTGTCCAATTACTAAACCTGGGGCTTCGATGAGGGGGGAAGATACTCCCAGGCGTTGAGCTACGTCAATTACTTTACTTAAGCCCACATCTTTAGCTACCCGTAGGGCGTTAACATTTTCTGACTGTTCTAAGCCGCGATACATATCAATCTCGCCGCTACTGCGTTCACAGCCTCGATACTGTTGTCCTCGCCAGGTTAGAGATGAGCAGGAATATTCCTTATCAGGGTCGATGCCAGATTCTAGGGCGGCGGCATAGGCAAAAATTTTGAAGGTAGAGCCTGGCTGTCGCTTCGCCTGGACTACTCGGTTAAACTGACTTGATTCATAGTTTACGCCTCCCGCTAGGGCAAGGATATTGCCGTTGTTGGAGTCTAGGGTTACTACTGCTCCTTGAGCATAACCCAGACGAGTACCATCATTACTAATCGAATAGGCGAGGGACTCTTCCGCCTGCTGCTGCATCTTGGGATCGAGGGCTGTCTCAACGATAAAATTTCCTTCCCGTGCGACATCCATACCCAAAAATTCCTGTAGCTCATCAATTACATAGCTATAAAAATAAGGAGCAACGGTACTAGAAAAACTTTGACGGGCGCGGGGACTGACTTCAATGCGCGATCGCCTGGCGCGATCTGCTTCTTCTTGCTGAATCATGCCCAGCTTAAGCATACGGTCGATAATGCGGTTGCGTAAGCTAATGGCTGTGTCATAATCCTTGACGGGGTTATAGGCGTTGGGCGCAGGTAAGATGGCTACAAGGGTAGCGGCTTCTGATAAATCTAGATCTGCTGCGGATTTCTCAAAGTAAAATCTAGCTGAATCTTCAAAGCCATAGCTGCCGACACCTAAATATACTCGATTGAGATAGGTTTTCAGAATAAAGTTTTTACTATAAAAAGTCTCTAGCTTCAGCGCGACTAAAGCTTCTCGGATCTTGCGTCCTGCGGTGTTTTGCCGACCAACTTCAGGAAATAGGGTACGAGCAAGCTGTTGCGTCAGAGTACTTGCACCCTGGCGGTTATCTGAAGATATGTTGATCAATATTGCCCGCACTACGCCAATCGGATCGACTCCAAAGTGCCAGTAAAAACGACTATCCTCGGAAGCAATCACGGCATTGGGTAGGTAAGGCGAAAAGTCGCCGAGTTTTTCTAGTTCGCGGTGGGTATTACTAGTAGCGGTAGGATTGATGGGAGTTTCGCCATCTTGAGCATAAACAACAATCGGCAGAGTAGATTCTCCTGGAATGGGATAGACGGGTACTTTAAACCATTCAATACTTAAGAGCAATAATAGTAATCCCAGCATTCCCACCAGGGTATACAGAGCATAGCGAATGACGTATAGCCATAGAGGAGGCTGATTTAAGTACTCTATTGTCACTCCTGCTGCTAATTCTGGGGGACCCAGGGTAAAACTTTCACCATGATAGAGAGATAGGCTTTTCAAGCGGCGCTTACCGCGATAAATACCGTTGGTAGATTTTTCGTCTTGGACAATAAAAGAGCGGGGTTTTCGGCGATTTCTTTTGAGGATTAAATGAGTCTGACTAACTATGGGGTTGCGAATCGTGATATCACAGCGCGAACTTCTACCCAGAGTATAGCGATCGCCTACTAGGGGATATTTTTGCTCGTTGCCCTCGGCTTCTTTAACAATTAATTCTGGCGTAGCTGTTCCCGATTTAAAATTGCTTGAATTGAAATTAACTTTTGACTGGATTTTTTGTACTGCTTGAGTAACAGCTTTGCTGATAGGTGATCGGGAGTGGTCGCCATGGGGAGGTTTGCTAGCCATTAATTAATCTCGCTTCAAGAACGCCAGAATAGTAAATTATCGCAATAAATTATCTAAATTACCCTATTGTAAGAAATTACATTGCAGGTTGATTTTGCGAGGAAATCTCTGATCTGGCGATCTCTGAAAAAAATAGCCTCAGCAAACTGATTGAGGAGTTAGCTACTATGATTTTATTTACTATAATTGCCATCTTTGTTAGAGAATATTAGTGATCTGGCTGACAGATGCTAACAGCTCAATTAAATTGATAGTGCTTTTAGCTGAATACTCAAGCTAATAAATTTGGCAAGATGAATTTGGGCAATCTAGATCTAGAATGCTCATTAACAAGAAGTTTTAGAGCAAAAAAACTAATATCTAACTATTTACCTGTATGTGGCGTCTATATCTTTTCCCATCATTAAGATAAATGATCCGATTCCCTAACTTGTCTCTGCGTCAAATTCTCATTGCATCCCTGATGACTCAGGTATTAGTAGCAGTAGGCTTGACTGGTTATTTTTCTTGGAGAAATGGTCAAAAAACCGTAGAAGCATTGGCATTACGTTTAAGCCGAGAAGCAACTTCTCATACTGAAAAGCACGTTGCCCATTATCTTGATACTCCGACAACATTTTTAAAACTCAATCGAGTACTAGCTAGTTCTCAACGCCTCGATCTTAGCGATCTCCAAGATTTACAAGATTCTTTTTGGCAGCAGACTCAAATCAATCCTCAAATTAATACTCTTTATTTCGGTAACGAAATGGGAGACTTTGTGGAGATTGAAATGAAAGATCCTCCAAAACTAGTAGTCCGTGATGCTAAGACAGCACCTTACTGGCATATCTATGGCTTAGATGAGCGAGGAAACAAAACCGAGTTAATTAGTAAAAAAGAATACGATCCACGGCAAAGACCTTGGTATCAGGCGGCAAAAAAACAGCAAGATTTGGTTTGGTCGCCAGTTTATTTATTTGCCGATCCGCCTGTGTTAGGGATTACACCAGCAGTGCCGCTACAAGATGTCTCAACCAACCAGCTACAGGGAGTAATGGCAATTGATATCACCCTCAATGAAATTAGTGAGTTTCTCAACGGTCTGAAGATCAGTGATTCGGGTAGAGCTTTTATCATTGAAAGATCGGGCAAAATGATAGCCACCTCAACCAATAACTCGTTAGTCGTTGCTGGAGATGCAGGGAACCAACGTTTGCACTATCGAGATAGCACTGATGCTTTAGTCAAAGCGACAGCTAAATATTTAGAGACACAAGCTAACAATTTTCAGATTACTGACATCACCAAACAATTTATCTTTAAACATCAAAACAGTCGCAATTTTGTCCAGGCAACTAGTCTCAATGGTTATCCTGGTTTAGATTGGCTGATGGTGACGGTGATTCCCGAATCTGACTTTGCTCGATATATGCGCCAAAATACCTATACCACTATCGGATTGAGCACTATTGCCTTGGTTGCTGCTATTTTTTTAGGCGCGATCGCCAACCAGTTAATTATCAACTCCGTGACTCATATCTCTGATGCGGCAAAAGCGATCGCCAAAGGACAAATCCCCGCCTGCGACAAACAGCCTACAATTAGAGATTTTGCCCAAGTCAAAGAAGCGATCAACTCGATTGCCTTGCAGCTAAAAACCTCAACCGAAAATATTGAGCATCTGGAATGGCAGTATGAACAGCGTGTTGCCGAAAGCACGAAAAGCCTACAGCAAGATAATCAAAGATTAAATTATTTAGCCAACATTGATAGCCTAACTCAGATCCACAATCGTCATCACTTTGATCAAGCATTGTCACAGCTATGGAATGAAGCCAGACAGCAGCACAAAGTAATCTCTCTGATCATGTGCGACGTGGATAACTTTAAGCTGTTTAACGATACCTATGGACATTTAATGGGGGACAGGTGTTTAGCGGCAGTTGCTCAAGCCATTAAGCGGGGAGTTGGTCGCCAACAGGACATCGTTGCTCGATATGGTGGAGAAGAATTTGCGGTGATTCTACCTCAGACCAATACTGCTGGAGTAGCTGCGGTTGCCCAAAGAATCATCAGTTGCGTCTACCAGCTTAACCTAGCTCATACGAACTCTATGGTCAGCGATCGCGTAACTATTAGCTGTGGGGTGGCTTCGATCATTCCTCAGATTAATGATTCACCCCTGGAGTTACTCCAAAAAGCAGATCAGGCTCTATATCAGGCAAAACGTCAGGGCAAAAATCGTTATATGACATACTCTTCAACCTGAAGCTATGAAGAGGGAGTTTTGGTCGTGCTGCGGCGAGCGATCGCTCTAGTTTCTAGATGATGATATTGCTCCGCCTGAGTCATCTTAAATTGCAGTAATTCTGTCTGAGCTAAATTGAAATGCTGTAGTGGTTTAAGAGGGACTATTTCTAACACCTCGATAATCTGTTGGGCGATTGCTTGGGCTAATAGTGGCGGAACTGAATTGCCAATTTGTCGAAAGCCATGCCACTTAGTGGCGTGGAACATAAACCAGTCTGGATAAGAATGAAGTCTTGCTGCTTCCCTAACGGTGATACAGCGAGGAGTTATAGGGTGTATGGGACGTGGAGAGGTGAATGCACCACGATTGCTGGCTGTACCTGCCCTGAGAGTCGTACATAGTCCTTGAAGCTCCAAACGATAGAAATGGGAAATGCGATCGCTTTTTCCTGGCATAGTTTGACTAAACCGAGCAATAGTTTGCTCAGTATGGTTGGTACGTCGGCTACAGGTTAGTAGTTCTGTTTGATACTCTCGGCTATAGGCATAGTTATTGCTAACCAAAGCAGGAATACGAAGTTGCTGGGCATATTGACTGGGTTTTCCATAGCTAGCAACAGCCCAGTCTCTCACCTTTAATTCAGGATAATGATTGGCTTCAGGCAGATCGCTGATGGCTGCCGCTACCGTGGGAGTCTGGGGCAACAGGCGATCGTTTTGGGGCTGGTTTTGCTGACGAGATTTGGGTACAAAATAGGTTTTTGCAGCAGGATACTGGGGCAAAGTTAAATCCTGACGACAGCCTAAAAGAAACAAGCGCTGGCGATTTTGCGGCACGCCATAGTGTGCCGCATTCAATATTTGAGGACGATCTCTCACCTGATAGCCATGGTGCTGAAACTCTTCCATCACTCTTTCCAAAACTTTTTTCTGCTTACCAATGGTTATCCCCCGTACATTTTCCATGACAAAGTACTTGGGTTGGAGATCGAGCACCAGACGCAGAAAATTAAATACTAAAGAATTGCGATCATCACTAATGTCTCTTTTACCCATCAACGAGAAACCTTGACAGGGGGGACCGCCAAAAACCACGTCAATATCGCGTTCGCCAATTGTCGAACGCTGTCTAATTTCTGCGGCGCTAGTTTCACTGACGCTACGGCAAATAGTTGTCCAAAAGGGAAAATTATATTCATGAACGCTAGCGTGGATTGGATCTAGCTCTACTGCCGCTAAAACATCAAATCCTGCCTGTTCAAAACCAAGAGTCATTCCTCCCGCACCAGCAAACAGATCGACGGCGATGGGGCGACGATGCTTACTTTTATTAGAGCTGGAGTGGTTCGCTACGTTACTAGATTGATAACTAGTAGCCATTGATAACCTCTTGATCGGGACTGGAAACTGGGAACGCATCCAATCTAAGATTTTAATCTGATTGGTTTATAATTGCCTAGCATCTACCTCCAAGCTACAACCTCATTAATCTCTACTGAAGAATTTGCGGGACTCTTTATGCTAGTTCAGAATCTATGAGATGATTAAGAGTTATTAACCAATCATTCAAACTAACAGGAGACTAGAGCATGGCAGAAATTCAATTTGCGAGAGGAGTATCAGAAGAGACGATTCCTGATGTTAAGGTTACTCGCTCGACAACGGGTAACAGCGGCACTGCCACCTTCTTTTTTGAAGATCCGCAAATTTTGGCTAAAGACAGCACCGAAGAGATAACTGGGATGTACCTCGTAGATGATGAAGGGGAAATAGTCAGTCGCGAAGTCAAAGGAAAATTTATTAATGGTGAAGCCAGAGGAATCGAGGCTGTATTGATTATGAAATCCGCTGATGAATTTGAACGTTTTGTTCGCTTCATGAACAAGTATGCCGAGCAGCATGGTTTGGGTAAATCCTAGATTTGAGCTAATTTTAAATAAAAAAGTTAGGATTATTCGTAAAGAGCAGGGAAATCTGGCTACTTTGAGTGGACTTTGAGAACAGATTTCCCCATATGTATTATTGCTGCTCTTTTTACTCATTACTTGTTACTTATTACTTAAAACCATTTGACAAGCAATACACACCCTTAACTTGTTACCAATGCTCATTGCTCTACTTGGTGCATATCCAAATTGCCCGAGACATATATTAATTTAGACGATTAAATCAACAATGGAGTTGAGCCAATGAGTTTATTAATTACCTTAACCATTGCCAGTGTTGCAGGATATCTTAAGCTAACTTTGACCGAAGAAATTGAAGCCGTCTCTGCGGGCTTGGTTGCCTGTCTCTGCACTGTCTTAAGTTTGATCTTTGCTCCTCTACTCTTAAAACTAGCTTTACTGACGGCTTTACTTCTATTTCCTAAAACAAGTCAAATTTAATCTAGTTCTGAATCCCAGTCCCCCGAAACGATAACAAACGATAATTTATAATAAATTTGATTCTCAGGAAACCTCAGCACTCTTTCTCGTTTAATCTCCCGCTACAAATTGGGCTTGAAGCTATAAATATAGTAATTCTAAATAAGAATTACAGGAATAGATTTTGAATAAACTCTTCCTAATCCCCAATCCCTTATGCGAAGCGGCTTGCACTTGTTGCATTGAGTGTATCACAAGGGCATAACATCTCCTTTAGGACGAACTTGCAACTTAGACGGCACAAGAATTAATTAAAACGACTATATTTCAAATTCCCTTAAATCCCATTTGATTGTCTATTTCCTTCATAGAACGGCTTTGTTTTTCTGTGCCAATTTGACTAAAAATAATCCCCACAATAATCACGCTACCGCCAAGATACTGGGCTATAGTCGGGACTTCTCCCAAAATTAGAAAGGCAAACAAAATTCCCGCAATAGGACTGATAGAGTTCGCCCAAGAAACATCAGCCGCCTGGGTATATTTCAAACCTCTAAACCAAGCAAGCTGTCCTCCCACGACAATTACTGCACCATACAGCAGCATCCATTGCCAGACAATTGGCTCAAAGGCATCCTGAAAATGTTCTATGCCGTATACCTTGATCGTCAGGGAAAAGAAAATAACTGTCCCTACCGCAGTGCGAAAAACGGTAAAAATTCCCAAAGAAATATTGTCTAGCTTAATTTTGCTAATAATATTAGCAATAGCCAGGGCGATCGCTCCGATTCCCGTCATTAATTCCCCTGCACCAATCGCAAATCCTGCCATATTAATCGACTCAGCACCAGCAGGCTGTAGCACAATGGTTAAAACGACCCCAACAAAAGCTAAGACCGCGCCGATCACAATCTGAATATTAACTGGCGATCGCAAAATTAAAACCGATAAAGCCAGGGTAATTGGCGGCTCAATTCTGCCGATTAACACCACGTTATTCACCGCCGTACGCTCCAGAGCAAAAAAGAACATAGCGGGGGCTAAAGCTCCAGCTAAAGCGGCAACAACAAGTAAACTCAGCCAATCTCCTAGTTTGAGCCGACTTAAAGCCGCAGGACTCCATTCTTTACCATATACTGCTACTAAAGCAATCAGCGCACAGAGATTGCCCACAAACAGTACATTACAAAAAGAAATCGGGTTTCTGCCCTCGATCAAGTTATCCGCACCCAAATCTATCAGTCTTTGAGTCACGGAGTTAGAAGCCGCAAAAATCAGAACTGCGATCAGCAAATAGCCACGTCCAGGGATTTTATTCAATAACATCAACTAAGCCTAACTAAATTATTCCCTAATTCTTAATGTACCTGAGTTAAGAGCAAGAAACTTGAGCTAGAGCTTAAAATTGGACGAGCGCCCGATCAGCTATACTTTTCTCGTCGGGGTAACTTACCCGTTTGATCAATAGACAATTAATAATTGATAATTGACAATTAACAACTCTGGCTCAGGTCCCAAATAAATTCTGGAACAACATCCTCTCCATGCTGTTATATTTGACATCACATCATCAGCCTTTTTTTATATTTAGTGTTATTACTTTTTCCTCCTTTATCTATCTTTCCCCCCAAGCTGTAGCTCAAGCAAAAGTAGATATTAACAGCCAGAATAGCAATAGCTTAGATTTAGCTGAAGTCAAAAGAAAGAGTTATTTTCTAGACAGTGATTTTCCAGACATATCACCAGATGAATTAAACAAATATTTAGAACCTTTCTTTATGTTGGCGCAAAAACCGAGCCAAGATGAAGACAAAATGCACGTTCCTACTGGCGATAGTGAAACAATTACGGAGATCGTCGTTCGTTTTGTTGACCAAGACGGCAACCCCGTTGAGGGTAAAACCAAACCAAATATCATTAAGCAAGAATTTGCACTTAAGCCTGGAGATGTTTATCGTGCTGACTTAGCTCAAGTTGGTCTAGAGAGAGTCTTGTATTTAAATATAGTCGAGGATGCCAGCCTGAGTCTGGAACAAGTAGTAGACAGTAAACAGGCGGTTATGGCGATCTCTGTACAAGAGAAGGGTCAACTGGCGATCGCTTTTGGCTTGACTTTACCGCCACCTACCGCGTTACAGGGAGTAGTTAAACCAACCACCGTTAACGCCCTTTCTGATGCTGCTGATGGCTTTAGTGCTGCAGTTCAGTTTGGCTTACGCAATTTGGGCGGAACTAATCAGGAAGCTAGCTTAGGCATAGAAGGAGGAGCATCAGCTTTTGGCTTTAATTTAGGATATCGTAAGTTTATTCGCAGCGATCGCGGTTTTGGAGCTAATTTTTATAATCAGCGGGGAGTAGAAGCTGAATTTGATGATGGAGATCCCAATCTCAATTTAGACAATGGAGCCGATCCTTGGGTACATCGTTTTGGGGGAGGAGTCGAATACTTTACACCTCTAGCTCAAGACTGGCAAAGCGCAATAGGAGTTTCTTATCAGCAGGTAACAATTAGAGACGGCGCTTTTACCGCTAACCTGGAAGCAACAGACGAAGCAGGAAACCGCCTAACTGTCAACGATAGCGGACGAGATGAGTTTCTCACCCTCAATTTCGCTACAGTATTAAATCGTCAAGACAATCCTGCTTTCCCGACTCGTGGCTATAAATTGCTCTTTGGTAGCGACCAATATTTTTCCTTGGCAGGAAGAGATATTCTGGCAAATCGTCTGGCTGCTAACTATACCCACTATTTCCCCGTGCCTTTATTTGGCTTCACCGATGGCGCAAAAACTCTAATCTTTAACCTCCAGGGCGGTACAATTTTGGGAGACGCTCTGCCCTATGACTCATTCATCTTAGGAGGCTCTAGCATAGTGCGGGGTTATGATGATAGTGAGATTAGTACCTCCCGCAGCTTTGTACAAACTAGTCTTGAGTATCGCTTTCCTCTTTATAATCTCAGCGCCTTCAATCAAGACTTGCCAATCAATGGTGCATTGTTTATTGATTATGCGAGCGATTTAGGGAGTGCCGATGCCGTAATTGGTCAGCCAGCCGTAGTGAGAAATCGACCAGGAGACGGCTTAGGTTATGGTTTAGGCATACAGACTCGCTCGCCCATTGGCTTGATCCGTACCGAATTTGCCCTGAATGATCAGGGAGATAGCGAGTTTATCTTTTCTGTTGGCGATCGTTTTTAAGACTCAATTCTGTTTCTATGTATTGAGAATATTCAATATAATTTTTTTAGCCGTTTTGTTATTTATATTTATTTGCTTATTTTTAGCTATGATAGCGGCAATTTGAAAGTTGGTTATTGAAAACTTTATCAACAATTTAAGTGTATATACAATTTTACTCTATCATTTATCAGTCTTAAGATAGATGCAAATATAAGTTCTTTATTTAACAAACTACACCAGTTTAAGAAATCAATACTTTATTGTAAAAAACTTTTAAAAATATGAAACCTAAATATCTAAAATATAATAACCATATGGCGATCGCTTTTTGCCTAACTCTGGCTAATCTATTTCTTGGTAGTTCTCGGGTTACAGCAGAGATTATTGATTCCCAACAACCGTCTTTAAACATATCCGCTCTGGATGCAGGCGAAAATCAGTCACTAGATTTACATTTAATTATCGCTCGAAGTTTTGTCAACCAAACGCCACAAATAGATCTACAAGATAACTTGGAATTAGCTGGTTTTAAGCAAATAATTCCTCTCTACAATCAGCAATTAATAGCCCGTTCTTTTCGGGGCAAAGCATCTTGGTATGGTCCTGGTCTTCATGGTCGTTTGACAGCTAATGGAGAAAGATACAATCAAAATGCCATGACTGCTGCTCATAAATCTCTAAGATTTGGTACGAGAGTAAAGGTGAGAAATTTACGTAATGGTCGCTCTGTAGTAGTGAGAATAAATGACCGTGGTCCTTTTGTTAAAGGTAGAATAATTGATCTATCCGCAGCGGCGGCGCGTTCTTTAAATATGCTGCATTCAGGAGTTGTGCCAGTCGAAATTACCATTTTGGAAAAGTGAAGAGTAAGGTTTATTTTTCAGAGTCAAGGCAAAGCTTTGAGAATAACTATACATGCGGCAAATATGCGAAGCGGCTTGCACTACATGCGGCGAACTAAGCGCCTTTGTCGCATTGAGTGTACCACAAGGGCATAACATATCTTTTAGGACTTACACCTTTGTCCTAAAGGATGTATTGAGGTGTATCCCTTAGAGTAACTTGTCACGAATGATTATCCACCCTTTTGTTGTTTATATAGTGCTTTGAACTTGCGCTGCTGCACTTTATGATCGACTATTGGCTCAGGATAATCTGTTCCCGCTCTTTCTAGGGGAGGAATTTTGCCTGTAACTAAATACTCGGTATCTAAAGAGCTGATTTCTGATACCCACTGGCGAATATATTCTCCATCCTGATCAAACTTGGCAGCTTGGGAAGCGGGATTAAAAATCCGTAGCGGTTTCGGGTCCATGCCGCTAGAGGCACTCCATTGCCAGCCGCCGTTATTGGCAGAAAGATCGCCATCATAAAGTTTTTGCAGAAAATACTTCTCGCCCCAGCGCCAGTCGATAATTAGGTCTTTGGTTAAGAAGCTGGCGACAATCATCCGACAGCGATTATGCATCCAGCCTGTTTCGTTTAGCTGTCGCATGGCGGCATCAACTATGGGGTAGCCCGTTTTCCCTTCGCACCAGGCTTGGAATTTGCTTTCGTCGTTTTCCCAAGGAAAATCTTTAAACTCATCGCGATATGCCCCCTGAGCTAATTCAGGGAAGAAAAACATGCAGTGTTGATAAAATTCGCGCCAGGCAAGCTCTTTTTGCCAAGTTATGACTCCTTCTTTGGCTTCGTCACTACGACAGTTTTTGGCGACTTCTAGGGTGGCTTGCCAGACAGTACGGATGCCGATCGCTCCAAACTTGAGCGCCGCACTTAGTTGAGATGTACCGTCAACATAGGGAAAATTCCGTTCTTCGTCGTAACAGTAGATCGCGCGATCGCAAAATTCAGCCAGTTTATTATGGGCTGCGGTTTCTCCTGGCTCTAGTAGGAGAGGATAATCCCATTCATAACCGAGGTCTTGAGGCGTAGGTAGGGCGATCACCCCTGCTTGCGCGGCTGTTTCTCTCTGGGCTGCTGATAGCCCTTCTAGCTGCTTAATCTCTGAAGCGATCGCCGGTTTATCTTCACTGTTCCAAGCACGCCAAAAGGGAGTATAAACCTTGTAGGGAGAATCAGTAGATTTGGTCGTGATCTCTCCTGGGGCATGTAAGAGCTGATCCCAAAAGTTTTTGCTGCTGATTCCTTGAGCATTGAGTGCCTCTGCTACCGCGCGATCGCGTTTTTTGGCATAGGGTTCAACATCTAAATTCCAGAAAACTCCTTGGGCATTGAGCGCCTCTGCTAGCTGGGGAATTGCTGTGGCGGGTTCGCCCCGAATAATTAATAGCTGACTACCAAGTTTTTGATAGCTAGACTGCAACTCTGCCAAACAGCCAATCATATAGGTAACTCTGGCAGGAGCGATATCATCTCTGTCCAGAATTCCTGGATCTAAACAAAACACCCCCACTACCTTTGATGTTTCTTCTGTCGCGGTGGCTAACCCTAAATTGTCAGAAATTCGTAAATCGCGGCGATGCCAAAATAATATGAGGTCGGACATGAGTGTTCGAGTGCTGTTCCGTTGTCTATCTTAGCGCTTTTTTAGTTCATCTGAACTTACTTTTTTGTTCCTATTAATTGAGCGCCTTTCTGCTATAACTGAGCTAGTTTTCAGAATATCCCCTATGAATATTCAACGTTGGATTGCCAGAAGAGAACCAAATTGGCAGCGTTTGGACAAGCTACTACAGCAAGCTGAAACTAAGGGTGTCAAGACTCTATCGGCGACGGAAATCAAAGATTTAGCTAGTCTCTACCGCTCTGTCTCCGCTGATTTAGCCAGGGCAAGAACTAATAAGGTGGGCAATACCTTAACTCAAGACTTACAAAAGTTGACGGCTCGGGGTTACAACCAAATTTACCAGGGTTCTCAACGTCAGGAATGGGCGCAGGTCAAAGATTTTTACCTTTGGGGATTCCCCCAGATCGTCCGTGATACCTGGATTTATACAGCGATCGCCACAGGAATTTTTGGCTTAACGGCAATGATCTCCTGGTGGTATGGCTGGCGCGATCCGACTTTTATCGCCATCACCGTACCACAACATATCATTGATATTGTGCAGGAAGATGGAGAACTCTGGATGGGTTCAATTGTGGGAGTTGAACCTCTGGCTTCCAGCAGTATTACGATTAACAATCTTTCCGTCTGCTTTGGGGCGATCGCTGGCGGCATCACCGCTGGACTCTACACGATGTTTATTATGGCGTTCAACGGCTTGTCTATTGGCGCAGTAGCTACCCTAGTTGGTAAAAATAATCTGGCTTATCCTTTCTGGGCGTTTGTCTTTCCTCACGGTTCGTTAGAATTACCCGCAATCTTTCTCGCTGGTGGCGCAGGGTTGTTAATTGGTAAAGCGATGATTTTTCCTGGTCAATATCGGCGTCTTGATGCCCTCAAGTTAAACAGTATCAAAGCAGCCCAGCTCTTGTTGGGGATTATTCCCATGCTGCTGATTGCTGGCACAATTGAAGGCTTTTTCTCTCCTAGCCCGATCATTCCTAGCCCCCTAAAATATTTAGTAGGAACGGGTATATTTTGCGCGTTTATTTTATATTGTTGGCGGCGCAAAAAGACAGAACTCAGTTAAGCAGCCCTTGAGTATCATCAGCCATAGCACACAGATAATAAAACGGATAATGATCAACAGGTCAGTGATTGAACGCAATTATTTAAGACATCTAAATCTCAAACACTTAAATTTAAAACACCTAAAATACTTGATGGCGCTGGCGATCGCTCTCAGTTGGCAGTCAGGGATTCTGGCACAAAGCAAAACAAACAATCTAGATAATCCCCTCGATGGTAGCCAACAGAGTATTCAACAGCGATTTGCTTCCCCTTGGGAAAGTGCCGTCTTAAGTCTTAGTCTCGAATCCACAACCCAGATTAGCGCCATGCAGTTTAGTCCTGATGGACAGGTATTAGCCAGTGTCGGTGCTAGTCAGATTACCCTCTGGAATGCTGATAGTGGGGAGATTCAGCGAGTTCTGCCAGGACATTATGCTAGCGCCATCAAATTAGAAATTGCTCCCACGGCGATCGCTTTTAGTCCTGACAGTCGGTTTTTAGCCAGTTCTACCTGGAGTCAGGGATTATTAAGTCCCGATCAGGCGATTAAAATACGCGACGTAGCCACAGGAGAAGAAATTCTTACTCTTGCCGATCAGGGTGGCTGCCGCCAAATTTTATTTAACCCCTCTGGAGACGTGATCTACGGTGCTTGTGAGACAGGAGTAACTGCCTGGAGTTTTCCTGATGGCAAAAAACTGTTTAGTTTTGACCAAGAATATCCTGTAGAGGCGATCGCTCTCAGTCCTGATGGCACTATCATGGCGACAGTTGATGCTAACGTCACTGGAAGTATTCAGGGAGAAAAAAGCAACCAGATTCAGCTATGGCAGCTAAACTCAGCCCAACCGCAGTTACTCAATACTTTGGATGGTCATGATAATGAAATTGTACGGCTACAGTTTTCCACCAATGGCAAAAGACTAGTTAGCAGTAGCTACGACGGCAAAATCAACGTCTGGAACTGGCAACAGGGAACAATTGAGCGTAACCATAGTTTTTATAGCGCTCAAGGCGTATTTAGTCTCAATCGTAATAGCCAACTGATAGCAGGTAATTTTCACTCTTCCACCATGACTAGTTTGGTAACGGGACTACCTCTCAGAAATACCCGTAAACTAAGACAGGAAGAAACAACAAGCATTATGGCATTTCATCCTCAAAGCCAAATTTTTGCCCAGGTAGCCAACAAAATAGACGGTAACTCGACGATTAACTTCTGGTCGGTCAATAACTCCCAGTCAGCACCTCAGTCCAGCATCAGAGATGGCTATCGAACGATTCCTTTTATCAAATATTGGACAAGCCAGGAAAACCAGCAGTCCAACTCCTCCCTGGAACTTCCCTCCCGAAAATCATCTATCGGCACAGATCCTCAAGCGATCGCTCTATCTGCCCTGGGCTTAACTGAAGTCGTGGAATCGGCACAAGAAGAGGTAACTGTAGAAGATGCTTCACCTAATTTAGTTAACGTCATGATTACTCAAACCAATCTCGCCGACGATTCTGTGGCGGATATCCGCTATTTGGTTCAATTTGCTCCCTATGGTGCAGCTACGGCTAACAAATGGCAGGTAGTCTGGGCAGGAGAACAGTTTCAATGTCAAACAGGAAGAGGACAGCAAGATTGGGGTGCAGATTTGTGTTTATAGGAGGCAGGAGGCATAAAAGCATAGCTCCTCCTTCACTTAAGACCTACCAGAGTCACTCCCTCAAGTCATGCAACTTCCCAGCTAAAAGTATTAGTATTGCAGCAGCCTCAATTTAAGCTCAATAATTGTAATGACTCAAGCAACTTTAACCAACCCACGGGAATTAGAAATTTGGCTAGATGAGTTTATGTCCGAACAAATGTCACGAATGTCCGAAGTATTGTATTAGGCACTCCTAATTTTAATCTTAAAGTGACAGCAGACAACACTTTATGTGTCCCTGAAACTCTCAAAACTCCTAATCCAGCATATTTGCAAGCAATTGAACCATCACTTTTACAGCTACGAGTCAAAGGAAAAGAGCCTCCTGGTAGCTATTTTATGACTCAAAGCAATAGTCGCTTTGTTGCAGCAGAAAAAGATGGCAAAATAACTTCCCTACTGACTAATAATGGAGTGTGGTCAAAAATATCCTGGTATGAAACGAGAACTTTTCACTGGGCGTTAATTTGCTGGTTTGTGCTGATATTTATGTCTGGATTAGTCATAGGTATTTTAGCTTTAACCAGATTTCCTGAAACTGCTGAGCATCAGCTAGCACAACTATTGGCAGTCTTAATTTGTGGTCTGAACCTGTCATTTATGATCGGGATGCTGCTCATCATCGGAGAACTAATCTACGAAACACCAAAAAAATTAGCTTTATTGTTGTGTATCCCTATTTCTACTTCTATTTTAGCTATTGGATTGCCAGTTTTAGCTATTCTGGCTTGGATGAATCCTGAGTGGTCATTTATCGAACAATTACATTATTTATTAGTTTCACTGACCGCACACGGCTTTATTCCCTTTCTTAATTATTGGAATTTATTAGGCTTTCGCTATTAATTGTGTAATTCATTGTTAACCGCTCCTTGAGTCAGATAGGCAAGAAGCTGTCAATCCATCAGCCTCAGCTTTAGGAAAACGCTTGGTAACTTGATAGCATTGAACAGAAAGAAATAGAGTCTAGAAATTATGACTAAATATATTATGTGGGGTAGCTACTGCGAAAATGCCCTGGAAAAACGTACTCCCCACCGTCAAGCGCATTTGGCTGGTTTGACCAATCAAAAAGAGCAGGGAATATTAGTTACTCTTGGTCCAACCAAAGATAATACCAAAGTGTTTGGGATCTACGAGGCGGAATCAGCAGCAACGGTTAAAGAATTGGTTGAAGCCGATCCCTATTGGCAAAACGGGATCTGGACTGAATATGAAATTAAAGAATGGATTCAAGCTTTTTAAATCAGTCAACAAGTATTCCATGGGAACTAACAGGGAATTAGCAGTTAGTCAGTCAGTCGGTTAAAAGAATCTTGATTGAGGGTTAATTTGGCGATCGCCTGAAATTATGGTATGTTTGTTCTCAACAACGATTTGCTTAAAAACCATGTCAGTTTCTCGTTCTGCCAATAGTACTTCCCTCCCACAGCACGGGGTTGGTGTTGGCTTAGTGAAGGTAGATGAACTGTATCAGGTTGAAACCCAGACAAGGCGATCGCTAAATTTTTATAGTTGTTGTGTTTCGGCGGGTTTTCCCTCCCCAGCGGAAGACTATATTGAGGGCAAACTAGATTTAAATCAACACTTGATTCCTCATCCCCTAGCCACTTTTTTTGTGCGCGTATCTGGAGACTCTATGATAGGTGCGGGTATTCACTCAGGAGATTTGCTGATTGTAGATCGTTCTTTATCAGCGAATCTCCTGAGTGAATACCCGCACCTATCATAGAGTCTCCAGATACGCGCACAAAAAAAGTGGCTAGGGGATGAGGAATCAAGTGTTGATTTAA